>JBDMZA010000479.1:0-8053 GCA_039770155.1 Clostridiales bacterium | reverse complement strand
TCCAAAAAATAAACTCTAATTCTCGAGTATGAATTCGCACGATTTAAGCGAACTTCAGACGAAAAGAATTTGGTATTATTTTTTAGGTTCTCCTAATCTTAAATAATTTTGAATTCTAATAAAAAGGACTTAGGTAAGAACCTAAATCCTTTTTTATTGTTTCAGATAATTTTAGATATCTCTATCAGGAAGAATCAAAAAATAAACTAGTCAACTTTTTTTGAAAATTTGTTAAACCATCGATATTTTCAGAAAAAATTGTCTTATGAAATTTTTGATTATACCTTATCTAATGATTTTGGGATTTTCAACTTTTATATATGAATTAAATGATTTTATCTCATCTTCCTCAATATTATCTGTATTTTTATTATATATTTCATTTACAAAGTCATTTTCGTATTTCCATTTACTAATTTGAAAATCTACAAATAATTCCTTATTAATTAGTGAATTACTTTCTAAGTATTTATAAATTCCTTTTTTCAAAACATTTTTATCTGCAGTTAATTTAGTTAAATACCATATTTCAACTTCATCTCCAACTTCAAAGTCGTATTTTAATGTAATATTAAAAATATTTTTATTTTTAATAAAGTTTGATCTAGTATTTATTGAAATATTATTAGATCTTAATTCTACAACTTCTGATGCACCTTTCTTTACTTTAACAACTACTTTATCTTTATCAAACTCATTTCCATTTAAATAAGGTTCTAAAAATAGTCCCAATGAAGTTTTTTCATCTTTTCTTAAATTTAAATTTAAATCAACATTTAATTGACTTACATCAAATTCCGCTTTAAACTTAAGCTTAACAGGTACAATACCGCCTACTTCAAAAATATTATTATCCTTAGTTCTTACCTCATGGATTTGAACTTCAAAATATTTTGAAAGTACATTTATAGTATTAGTATTTACTTCACTTATATTACCTGCTTCATCTTTCACTTTTATAAAAATGTTTGATACATTTCTATCCTTTAATTTATATAATGTTTCTGATTTAAATTCTTGCCACCCTTCATTATTATTAATATTTTCTGTTATTAACATTTCTTTCACAGATGTTCCTATGTCTATAGCATTAATCTTAATATTTAGTTCATTACCAATTATTTTGTCAATTCCATTATTTATGCTAACAGAATTTATAACAGGCACCACTCCATCTACCTTTATGTCACTATTTGTCGCTAATGATATCCGTTCATCTGGTAATAATAAAATTGAAGTAAAACCTTTATCATTTTTAATTTCACTATCATTTAATACTATTTCTGAACCTGCTTCATAATCTAAATCATTTGTACTATCACCCTCTTGAACAGTAAATCTAAATTTCAAACTCTTTGAATCTATATTTTCAATATAATATGCCTTTGATTCATTTTCTCCTGCTTCAATAATAAAATATGGTAATTTAACTCCTTTATGAAAATTAATTTCTCCACTAAAACCAACTTCTAAGTCAATATTATCACCTATCTTATATGATTTATCAGGAAGTATTGATTTTACAAAAGTAACAGCTGGTAAAACACTTATAACACTTTGATTTTCTTTTTGATTTTCATATGAAAACTTAATAAAATCTTCTGATCTAACAGTATTAGAAATCTGAATTTCATCTAAAGAACCGTTGAAATATGATCCTAGGTCTTTTCCTCCAATAATAAATTTATTTTCATTTGAAATAGAGTTTGATAATGCATTTGTTTTAATTTTATACTTTTGCATTAATCCATTTACATATATATCATAACCACTTAATGCATTTTTTGAACCATCATATGTAAATACTACATGATTCCACGTATTTGATGAAAAATCTTCTGATGTACTCTTTATTAATGAATTCTTTTTAGAATTTACTAATTCTCCTCCAAAAACACCTTCATAAAATATATCCCAACCTGGTTTATTACTACTCTTATCTATTTTAGATAGAATGGTATTTAATTTATTATTTCCTGGTTTTACCCAAGAAGATATTGTAAACTGATCATCATTTTTAAAATCAAACATTGAATTTGTTCCTTCTAAATAATCGTTCCCATCAAAAACTTTTCCATCACCGATAATTCCATCTTGTAATATATTATCTATATTATCAGTTAAGTTATTATTTCCCACAGAGTCAATATAAGTATTTTTGTTTCCAACACCCTTTACTTCTTCTCCAAGATGCCATACACTTCCATATTTATTTACTGAATCAAAAACATTATTTCCATCAGATTTTGATTCTGCTTTAATATTTCCCCAATATAATTTAATAAATTGTTCTTTATCATTTGATTTTATTTTTGGTACTAACACCCAAATATAAGCCGAACTTTTATCACCATTTTTGTCCCATTTTTCAATTTCATAATCTAATTTGGATCCATTATAATTTGCAAATCTAATGTCCTCTCCATTATCTTTTGATAAACTAAAATCAAAATTACTATTATTAAGTTCTACCATAACAGGTACATTTTCAATATCAGTTGATAAATTAGCTCCTGTTTTTGTAGTATCAATAATTATTTTAGTGTTATATAACCATTCATCATATAAATTTGGATCTTCAACAGTTACATTTAGTTTAATATCACCTGTAGACTGTTTGCTATCCATGCCAACTCCTGCCTTGTTAAATATTGATGACGAATCTTTTGGTTTTATTTCAAAAGTTTCAACTCCTGAAATTAATCCTTTAAGATCAAGATTAAATCTTATTTGAGTTTCTCCTCCATTTAATTGATTACCGTTTTTGTCTGTTAATGAATTAATATTTATTTTAATATCATTTCCATCATTTGATTCTGTAGTAATATCAAAATCTTCAACACTTACTTTATCTTTACCATTAGACGTAGAATATACACCTTGATTAAATGTAAGATCAACATAAGTATTATCATAAACTAAATCATAATCTTCTATTATAGGATTACTTTCTACTTTTACTAAAGTTTGATTTTCTTTTTGGTTTTCATATTCTAATTTTATCCAATCTGCTGATTTACCCATATTTGAAACTCTCACCTCATCTAAAATTCCATTATATTTTCCATGGAATCCTGCGTATGCAAAAGTCAAATCATCATCGCTAGTTAGAGGTGTCCCTGATCTATTCGTTGAAGAATCAAGTTTTCCATCCATATAAATCTTTGCTGAATTTCCATTAATAGTCACAGTCATAAAGTGCCAATTTCCATATGTTGTTGCTGTTTTACTATATAAATTTAGCACAGGTCTTGATCCATACTGTTGGAATAATATCTTTCTATTTGATCTGTTTAACCAAATCCCATAGTTTCTTTTCTTACTATTTCCTTTTCCTACAAGCCTTACCCAGTCACTACTTTTAGCATTTGTATTCATCCAAAATGAAACAGTTAAATCACCTGAAATCTTTAAAGAATCTCCATTTGCACCATTTATATAATCCTTTGAGCCATCAAATTCTTGACCTTTTAATATAACTCCCTCAACATCAGAAGAAGAATTCATACTAACTCCTGTCATATTATTTTCATTTTGTGTAGAATCTTTATAACTTTCTAATGTTGTATTTCCCTCTTCATCTAAATGCCAAACACCTTGATAATCATTTGATTCTTTAAAAACATTGTCTCCATTTGATTCAGATTTTACTGCTTCATTTCCCCAATACATTCTAATAAATTGGTTACTATCATTCCCATAAATATTTGTTACTAAAACCCATACTTTTGCTTTTTTATTATCATAATCCCAATTTTCTAGTTCATAACTTAAAGGTTTTCCATAAGAATCTGAAAATCTTAAATCACTTCCATCTTTATTTGATCTTTTAAAATCAAAATTACTACTGTCAAGATCAATAAGAACAGGAAATTCACTTACATTATCTGAAATATTTGCACCTGTTGATGATGTATCCAGATAAACTCTTGAATTATATAACCAATCATCATAATTACTTCCAACATATACTAATTTAACAGCATCTGCAATTGTATAACCTTTATCAGAAGTTAGTAATTTTATGTAATTCTTATCTCCCTCTTCCAATTTATACTTTCCAATATAATTCCATATTCCACCATTTTTTTGTTGATTTACAAATCTAGAACTATCTAATCCTTCTTTATATGATACTTCTAATGGAGCTTCGTCTGGTCTATTTCCACCGGCTGTCCATCTCATATAAATTTCATAATCTCCACTTATAGTAATATTAGGAGTCCATTTTGCCCATATTGAACTATTATCCTTTGATGAAGTAGAATCATGAACATAATCTAAGCCATAATAATTCTTTACCACTGTACTTGATGTCCATTTCCCTGATGATTCAAATTCAGAATCTTTATTATCTATAATAATAGTACTTGATTTTATTTTATTTAATACTAAAGGTCCTGTTGTTTGTCCCCAATCCATTGCCAGTCCAAATTCATTGTATATATTATTACTTCCTTTTGATTTTACTTCTATAGTTTCAACACCTTCAGGAGTTTGATCTATATTTAAATTTAATCTTATCAGTGATTCTCCGCCTTCTAAAGGAAGTCCATTTGTTTTAACAGCATCTAAAATTGTTACATTTAATTCTTTACCTTCACTCTTATTAAAATACAAACTAAAATCTTCTTTAGTTAGAGGCATTGTCAAATTATTATCTGTGTATACTCCTCCATTTATAATCACTTCAACATAGCTATTGTCAGGTGCTAAAATTCCACCTGTTATTATTGGCTTTTTAGGAATGACTACAAAAGTTTGATCCTCTTTTTGATTTTCATATTCTAATTTTATCCAATCATCTGTTCTTGCCATATCTGATATTCTTATTTCATCAAGTGAACCATTATAATATGTATGAAATCCTGCATATCCAAAAGTTAAATCATCAGAACTTGTTGCTGGAGTTGCTGATCTCTTTCCATTACTATCTGATTCTCCATTTAAAAATATTTTAGCTGCATTACCGCTTATTGTAGCTGTTACATAAGTCCATTCTCCATTTACAGTCGATTTTACACTATAAAGATTAAGTGCTGCCGATCCACTACTTTTATATTGTTGAAAAAGTATTTTATTATTACTTCTATTTAGCCATATTCCATAGTTTCTTTTCTTACTATTTCCCTTACCAACTAATCTAACCCAATCCCTAGCAGCTGCTGTTGTTTTCATCCAAAATGATATTGTTAAATCTTTAGATATTTTATAACTATCGCTTTCATTAACAGCAATATAATCATTTGAACCACTCAAAGTTTGTCCCTTACCTATGATAGAACTTACATCTGAATTTTCATCTAAATCAATTCCTGTTCCATTAAATCCTGCAACTGATTCTTTATATGCATCTTTATCTGAACTTCCTTCTTCACTAAGATGCCATACACCCTCATAATTATTTTTTTCATTAAATACTTTCTTTCCATCTGATTGACTATTAGACTCAGAGTTTCCCCAATACATATTTATTTTTTGTAATTTATTATCTCCAAATATTTTAGGTATTAACACCCAAATACTTGCTTCTTTTGATGATAAATTCCAGTTTTCTATTTCATATGATAATTCATTTCCGTCAGCATCAGAGAATCTAATGTCTTCTCCATCATTTTTAGCTTGATAAAAATTAAAATTTTCTTCATTAAGTCTTATTAAAACAGGAAAATTTGATACATCACCTGAAATACTTGCACCTGAAGCTGTTGTATCAAGATATAACTGCTCTCTATACAACCATTTATTATATGAACTTCCTATATACTCAAATTTAACTGCATCGGCTATAGTATAACCACTATCAGTACTATTTATCTTGACATAACTATCACCATCTTTATCAAAATTATAAGTACCAAGTTCCTTCCAAGTTGAATTATCTAATTTTTGATTTACATAAACTGTATCTTTCCCTCCATTAAAGCCTATTTCCACAGGAGCAGCATCAGGTCTATTACTACTTGCTGTCCATCTCATATATACTTTATATCTTCCTTCTTTTTTTAATTTTGGTGTCCATTTTCCCCAAACATCTTTGTCCATAGTACTTGTTCCATCATGTATGTAATTTTTTCCATAAAATCCTTTTACTATATTACTCAATTTCCATTTTGATCCATTTGTCTCAAACAAGTCATCTTCATTGTCTACAATAATATCTTCTATCATTATATTTAAATTTAATTCACCAGTTGTTTCAATAGTATTCATTTCTTTCCCATCAGAATTAAATATTGATAATTCATTTGGTTTAATTTCAATCGTCTCAACTCCAGAAGGAAAACCATCAATATCTAAATTAAGTCTAAAGTTTGATTCTCCACCACTCAAACTATTTCCATCTGTTTTTGTTATGCTACTTATTTTTACTCCCTCTGATACTCCTCCATTTTTTTCAAATATTATATTAAAATCCTCTGGATTTAAAGCTCCTGTAGAATCATTATTTGTATATATTCCTTGATTAACTTCCACATCTATAAAACTATTATTTTTAGTCAAACTTGTTGAAACTATATGTGGAACAATTTCTAATTCAACAAGATTTTGATTTTCTTTCTGATTTTCATATTCTAATTTAATCCACTCATCGCTTCTTGCCTTATCTGATATTTTAACCTCATCTAATATACCTTTATAATATGTATGAAATCCAGCATATCCAAATGTAACTACATCTTTTGTTGCTGCTGGTTTTCCATTCCTTGTTTTTGAACCAGATTCAATTCCATCTATATAAATATAAGCTTTATTATTTTCAACTTTAACTGTAATTTGATGCCAACTATTTAATTCTGTGGAAGTTGAACTAGTTAAGTTTAAAATTGCAGAACCTTTTTGATTATATTGTTGAAACAATATTTTTTTATTGCTTCTATTTAACCATATACCATAATTTCTCCCCTTGCTATTTCCCTTTCCTACAAGTCTAACCCAATCTTTTGATAACTCTGATGTATTCATCCAAAAAGAAATAGTCATATCATCAGATAATCTAAGATTTTCAGAATCAACACCCTTAATATAATCAGAATTCCCATATAGCTTTTGACCATTTCCTATAATGGAAGGAGTATCAGCATTCTCACTCATATTTTCACCTTGAATATCATACTCATTTATAGATGAATCTTTATAACCACCATCTAATGAGTTTCCTTCTTCATTTAAATGCCAAACTCCTACAAAATTATTTTCAGATTTAAATAAATTTTTTCCATCTGATTCAGATTTATAATCTCCATTACCCCAATACATATTAAAGTATTGTTCATCATTATCAGCTAAAATAGTTGGTATTAAAACCCATATAGTTGCTTTCTTACCATTATAATCCCATTTTTCTATTTCATAATATAATTCATTACCATCAATATCCTTAAATCTTATATCAGAACCATCATTATTTGCCATTGAAAAATTAAAATTCTCAGAATTGAGCCTTATTAACAAAGGAAACTCATTAACATCTTCTGAAATGTATACACCTTCATTTTTAGTATTTATAGATATCTTTTTACTATAAATAGAATCATCTTTATCATCATCATCATCTGATTTATTTAAATTCAAAGTTCCTGTATTACTTTCAACAGACATACTATTTCCATGTTTATCAAATATACTTTTTGAATCAATAGGACTTATTGTAAAAGCTTCCTTGCCATTAGAAGCACCTGTAACACTCAGTTTTAATCTAATATTTTTTTCTCCACCAGATAATGTATTGTTTTTATCATCGGTAATATCTGTCATATTTAATTCTGCCACTCCACCATTTTGATTAAATTCTAAATTAAAATCTGCTAGTTCAACCGCACCACTACCACCATTATTTGAATAAATTCCATCACTAAATTTTAAATCAATATATGAATTATCATTTGACAACTCTGCTTTCTTTATTGTTATACTATTTTTTGCAAAAACATTTATTATATTCAACTGAGTAATAAAAAAACATATAATCAAAATATAAATTACTTTTCTTGTTAATTTTTTATTCATAAGAGTCCTCCTCAAACTAAAATATATTATTCTAACTTAATCC
>JBDMZA010000478.1:0-2526 GCA_039770155.1 Clostridiales bacterium | reverse complement strand
TTATACAAATTATATAGCTAAGGGATATCCAAAAAATAAACTTAAATTCTCGAGTATGAATTCGCATGATTTAAGCGAACTTCAGACGAAAAGAATTCTAATTTAATTTTTAAGTGTTCCTAAATCAAAAATACCATATTTTTAAAATATTTTATAGTATCAAATATTAATGAATATAAAAAAGAAAACCATATTTTAGCATTCAAAAGCTATCTATGATTGGGAACTAAATTTGTTATTGTTAATTTCAATAAGTTTATAATTCATCTCTAAAAAAAGTTTTACTTGGCTCAAATAAAATCATTTCTTTTATACCATGTTCAATGCTTAAATTAATAATTCTATCTAATTCATTTTGAACATGAGATTCTAAATTCAAAAATTTTATTGCATATATGTTGTTACTATGTCTAATAACTATTCCTTCAACTATTAAACTTATTTCAGCCATATGAAAATGTACAAATAACTCAAGATATAGTTTATCATCTACTTGATATTTTGGACTACCAACTAAACCAAAACTAAGTCCACCAGCAGAAATATTTACCATTTTAACACTGAATAAGTCATCTAAATTATTTGCTACCTTTACTTTACAAGATATTTGATTAGATCTATTAAATCTTCTTCTATCATATACATAATTAGACATAATATCACTCCATATATTATATTTAAATTCTATATATACTATTTTATCGTAAATTAATGTAAAATTCAACATTATATTATTTTGTTCTTCGAAATAGATTACCAATACTATAAATTATAATTTTCTATATAAAAATCTTGTATAACCTAAAATATAATTTGATATAAAAATATCTAAGGAAAACCTAAAAAATAATACCAAATTCTTTTCGTCTGAAGTTCGCTTAAATCATGCGAATTCATACTCGAGAATTTGAGTTTATTTTTTGAGTATCCCTAAATCAAATTAATCACGATAATTATACAAGATTCATAAAAATAGTTCCTGCTTTTACTTATCTTCTTTATTATTTTCCTTTACTTTACTTAAAATATATTCAAAATCTCCTTCTTTTCTTGAATCCAATAGTATAATCTTTTTAGTTTCTTTATTAAATTTAAACTCATCTTTCCAATCCTTATTTTCAAAAATAACTGAATAAGTTTTTTCATTATATTTACCACTATTATAAGTTACTGAATTTTTTCCATTTTTATCACTTATAATATATATATATTCGTCATTCTTCTTACTTATTTCATATATGGAATAATTAGACTCCCATTTTCCTGTATACTCATCAAATTGTTCTTTTTCGCAACTACATAAAAGTACTATCATTATTAACACCAAAAAACTACTGATTCTAGATTTCATCAACATTAATAATCCTCCATTCTTTTAAGGATATCTAAAAAATAAGATTTAAAAATCACTAATGTCATGTTGCCTTGTCAAACAACAAATCGAATTTACCAGCCTTTGTGATTCTTTTTTTTAAAATCTTGGTTTATTTTTTGGCTATCCCTTAGTTAATCTCAGACAAGAATAATATATTATTATTCAACTTTTATTTAGACAGAATCAAAAAATAAACTAGTCAACTTTTTTTGAAAATTCGTTAAACCATCGATATTTTTCAGAAAAAAATTGTCTTATGAAATTTTTGATTATGCCTTATAACAATTTTCCTAATAGAAGGTCAAATTACTCCAAATGGTAAATACTTGAAAATTTATATGATAAATAATAAGATATATATAATATATTTTAGCATATTTCATAAAATAAAAGAATATTTTCAGATATAATGTATTATAATGATTTATCTGCACAAATAAAATATTCATAATTATGAGTTCACACAATTTAAACAAACTTCAGACGAATATGTTAAGTATGTGAGATTACTTTTTAGGGTTCCTAAATTCAAATAAATCAACTTCATATTTAGAAAATTTAACATTAAATCCAATTTTTTTTAATACTTTTTTTGAAGGTAAATTATTTTTAGAAACCATAGCAAAAACCGATTTAATTTTATATTTATTTTGATAAAATATCCAATACATATATGCATTTAATGCTTCTGTCATATAACCTTTATTTTGATATTCTTCATCAGTTTTATAAGAAAGTTCTATTTCATTATCACTCGGAGTACCATTAATAGTAATTTCAGAAGTTATTATTTTATATTTCTTTAAAACAACCTGCCAACAAGTAATTATTAAATCCAAATTATCATAAAGTTTCATAAATTCTATTTTTTGTTTATAAGCTTTAACAATATGTTTGCTCATTTTTCTATCATTTATATAATATCCAATATTTTTTATAAACATATCTCTATTATTTAAATATAATTCCAATTGTTTTATATTGAGTGGTATAAGTAATAGTCTTTTTGTTTCAATAATCAAAATATGTTCCTTTCGAAGTAAAAACTCCTTTAGTTTATCCAGAAAATAAATCTCAAGATATTAAAAATTAATATACTTATGATTTTAATCAACTCAATTAATTAATGCAATAATTTTCCTGATAAAAAT
>JBDMZA010000477.1:0-10679 GCA_039770155.1 Clostridiales bacterium | reverse complement strand
GTCGAAAGATGATGACTCAAAAAAGATTACTGTATGGGCATGGGATGAATCGTTTAATGGATTGGCAATGGAAAAAGCACAAAAAATCTATGGTGATAGTGTTAAAGTCAACTTTGTTGAAATGGCCAAAGCTGACTGCTTGAAAAAAATACATACTTATCTAGCGTCAGGTGTTACCAAAGATTTGCCTGAAATTGTTGCTATCAGTGATTTGGCGGCACAAGGATATGTGATGTCATATCCTGGAGCTTTTATGCCGATGGATGACATCATTAACTATGATGATTTTGCGAAATATAAGAAAGCACAAGTGTCATATGATGGTGTTGGCTATGGTGTACCTTTTGATACAGGAGTTGCTGGATTGTTCTATAGAGCGGACTACATGAAAGAGATTGGCTATAGTAAGGAAGACATGAAGAACTTGACATGGGATGAATACATGAGTATAGGAAAAAAACTGAAAAAAAAGGGTCATTTACTTCAAACCTACAATCCAAACGATATATCTGAATTCCAAATTATGTTGCAATCTTCAGGGACATGGTTTACAGATGGAGACGGTAAAGCTGATTTTGTGAATAACAAATCATTAAAGGAGTGTTTCTCTATTTTCAAAACATTGAATGAATCGGATTATTGTAAAACTGTTTCAGATTGGACAGAATTCGTTGGAGCAATTAATGGTGGTGATGTGGCTTGTGTTATACGTGGATCATGGATTTCATCATCGATCATGCAGGCACAAGACCAAAGTGGCAAATGGGCGGTTGCACCGGTTCCAAAATTATCAGTGGATGGGGCAACGAATAAATCTAATCAGGGAGGATCCAGCTGGTATGTTTTAAACAAAAGCGTCAATGCAGATTTGGCAGCGCGTTTTCTAGCTAAGACATTTTCAGGGAGTAGAGAATTGTACAATGAATTATTGACAGCAAATATTATGGGAACCTATTTGCCAGCACAAGATGTCGAAGCATATGAAAAATCTCAAGAATTCTATGGTGGACAGAAACTCAATTCAGACTTGGTGTCATGGTTGGCGGAAATTCCAGCAGTTAATGTAGGTGCATATTCAACAGAAGCTCAGACCGCTTTGACTGGTGTGACACCTCAATTCCTTTCAGGACAAAAGTTGGACAGTTGTTTAAAAAAAGCACAAGAGCAATATGAACAGCTGACTAAGTAGATAAGGGATAACCAAAAAATGTTGTGTTATTTTTTAGGTTATTCCAAAGGTTTTAAAATGGCAAATGTGTTGCCACAGATTTTTGTAGATAAGGAGTGATTATAATTAAAACAAAGAAGAAAAAGTATTTATGGACAAGTTTTATAATGATCAGCGTGGCAACGATTTTTGTTCTGGTGTTTAGTTATATACCTATGATTCAGGCGTTTATTCTGTCTTTAAAAACTGGAAAAGGTGTAAATTTGAGTTTTTCAGGATTGGACAATTATCGTCGAATGATACAAGATATAGTTTTTTGGACCACTATAAAGAATACATTGATTTATGCTGTAATACACATTCCGATTATGTTATTGTTGTCATTGTTGATAGCAGTCCTTTTGAATGACAGAGCGCTGAAACTTCGAGGATTCTATCGCACATGCATTTTTCTTCCATGTGTTACTGCGCCAGTGTCATATGCGATATTATTCAAAAATATTTTTTCTGTGGATGGTATCTTGAATCAATTTTTGCTTCGTATGAATATAATTGATAATTCGATTGCATTTGTCCTGGATCCGTTCTGGGGGAAAGTGGTTATTATTATCGCATTGATTTGGCGTTATACAGGTTACTATATGATTTTTTATCTCTCAGCGCTTCAGAATATCAATAAATCTGTCTATGAAGCTGCTAAGATGGATGGATGTTCCTTCTCTCAATCCTTCTTCAAGATTACATTACCCTTGTTGAAACCGATTGTTTTCCTGACAACTGTCATGTCATTTAATTCTGTACTGCAATTGTTTGATGAAGTTGTTAATCTGACAAATGGAGGTCCAGGTGATGCTACGCGGACTATATCTGAGTACATCTATGATCTGTCATTTGTTTATGTGCCGAGTTATGGGTATGCTGCAGCGATATCCTATATCGTATTGATAATTGTCATAGTATTGACAAAATTACAAAAAGGGATAGTGGGTGATTCAAATGCGTAAAGGATATAATGTTTTTAAGAATGTTCTATTGATGATTGCTTCATTGATTTCCATATTTCCATTTTATTGGATGTTGGTAAGTGCGACGAACGTATCCAAAGATATTACCATGGGAAAAATGTCTTTTGGCTATGCTCTTGTCATGAATATAAAGAATGCTTTTGCGAAGGAGGATTTATGGAGGGCCTTTTTAAATTCAAGTTATCTGGCAATTGTAGTAACTGTGGTTTCGTTGTTGGTTTGTGCTGTTGCTGGCTATGCATTTGTTATCTATCCAAGCAAAGGTAAGGACACCCTGTTTCTTGTATTGATTGCATCAATGATGGTGCCTTTTGCTGCAAGGATTATTCCAATGTTTCGGATGTTTTCGGATATGAATCTACTGAATAAATTTTGGGCAATAATATTGCCAGCTATTGGAGCACCGTTTTTAATTTTCTTCTTCAAGCAGAATACACATGCCTTTCCATTAGAAACTATTCAGGCGGCACGTGTGGATGGCCTGAGTGAATGGGGGATATTTTTTAGGATATATACACCGATGATGAAATCAACTTATGCAGCAGCAGGAATCTTTGCCTTCATGGCTAGCTGGAATAATTATATGTGGCCTCTTATTGCATTGCAAAGCAATGATAAGTTCACATTACCGCTTATGGTATCCAATCTGGCAGCGGATTTCAATCCAGATTATGGTATGGTCATGGTTGGAATTATTATGTCGACATTACCCAGTGTCATTGCATTCTTCCTGTTACAGAAAGCTTTTGTGGAAGGTATGATAGGTTCATTCAAATAGATATGTTGAACATCAAATTTTAAGGTATTAGGCATAATCAAAAATTTCATAAGATAACTTTTTTCTAAAAATCTCGATGGTTTAACGAATTTTAAAAAAAATTGACTAGTTTATTTTTTGATTATGTTTTATGGAAAAGTAAGGAGGCAAAATATATGGTAAATAGGCAAACCCCTTTTGTTTTATATGGTGGCGATTATAACCCAGACCAATGGGATGAGGTAACCTTAGAGAAAGATATCGAATATTTCAAGAAAGCGCACATCAATACGGTAACTTTACCGGTTTTTTCATGGGCAAAGCTGGAACCAAAAGAAGGTATTTATGACTTCGATTGGCTTGATCGCATTCTAGAGAGGTTGTGGGTCAATAGGATTTATGTCATTCTTTCAACACCAACTTCGGCACAACCAGCATGGATGTCGAATAAGTATCCAGAGGTTTTGCCAGTGGACATTAAGGGGAGAAAAAGGACACATGGAATGCGCGTGTTCTTCTGTGTAAATAGTGTCAAATATAGAGAACGGGCGCGAGCTATTGCTGGTGCAATGGGAAAACGCTATGCTAATTTCCCAGGACTTGTTGCATGGCATGTCGCTAATGAATATGGGACATTTTGTTATTGTGAAAATTGCCAGCAGAAGTTCCGGGGGTGGCTACAGAATCGATATAAGAGCATTAATGAATTGAATGAACGATGGCATACTAATTTCTGGGGAAAAAATCTCTATAACTTTGATGAAGTGATGTTACCGACGGAATTGAATGATGATTATCGATTTAATCCATCTGTACAACTGGATTATATGCGCTTTGTCACAGATTCGACCATTGATTGTTATACTAATGAAGCTGAGATATTACGTGGTTATTCTCTGGACAAAACAATCTTCACGAATATTTCCGGTTTTATCAAGAAGCTAAATCAGTTTAAGATGGTTGAATACATGGATTTTGCTGGATGGGATAATTATCCATCACCATCAGATCCTCCAAGTTTTCCAGCAATGAAGCATGATATAATGCGGGGAGCTAAAGCTGGAAAGTCTTACATAGTTGCGGAGCAATCTCCAAATCAGCAGAATTGGCAACCTTATAACAAATTGAAGCGTCCAGGACAGTTGCGGACTATTGCCTATCAGGGGTTGGCCCATGGAGGCGATACTTGTCTATATTTTCAAATGCGACAGTCCATTGCCGGTCAGGAAAAGTTTCATGGAGCTTTTATTTCCCACAGTGGTAGAGATGATACCCGCATTTTTAGAGAATTAAGCAAACTGGGTTCTGAATTGGAGAAATTGGGAGATGTTTTTTTGGATGGAAGAACTGATAGTCAGGTCGGATTTCTATTCGATTGGGAAAACTGGTGGGCATTGGAATTGACCAGCGGACCAACTAAAGATATGGATTATCTGACACAGGTTCATAGCTATTATAAAGCATTTCATACACAGAATATATCCATGGATATGTTGAAACTAAAATATGACCTATCTTCATATAAGGTTATTGTAGCACCGCTTCTTTATATGGAACATCAGGATATCGCAGAGAAAGTGAAGGTATTTGTGAAGAATGGGGGTACCTTTATCGCCACTTACATGACTGGTATTGCCGATGAGAATGACCGATGTGTGTTTGGTGCCTATCCTGGAAAATACAGGGAAGTTTTCGGTATTTATGTGGAAGAGACTGATGCGTTGCGGGTAGGAGAAACAAATGCATTAGTTCTTCAAGATGGATTCTTAGATGCGAAAGATGGCTATGTTGGTCATTTTCTTTGTGACTTAATTAAGACCGAAGGGGCGGAGGTTTTGGCAACCTATGGGGAAGACTTCTATAAAGGTGTACCTTGTATAACTTGTAATACCTATGGAAAGGGAAAGGCATATTATTTTGGTACTCAGCCAGATGACCAATTCCTAGAAGACTTTGTAGGACAACTTTCTTGTACTATTGGATTGCATGGATCTATTAAATGTGAAAAGGGTGTTGAAGTTACTTATCGAACCAATGCCAAGGGGACTGTCTATTTTGTCATCAATCATATGGATGAGAAAAGAAAAGTGCAGTTTGGTAATGCTGTGTATCAGGATTTGTTGATGGATCAAAAATGGACAAAAGATGTTTTATTGAACCCTAGGGATGTCTTGGTATTAAAGCGGTTATAGGAGGATATGTGTTGCGGTGTGAAAGGTTTTGCCTAAATAAAAGGAGGTCAAACTATGAATAGTTTAAAAAAATGTAAAAAGTTAATGGTAGCAATAATAACATTGATTGCTATAATAGTCACAATTACAACAATATCTGCATTAAATGCAAAAGTTTTTGGGGCTTCATCAGTAGATTATAAAATTCAAAGTGATTGGGGGAGTGGTGCAGTTATAGAGTTAACAATAAACAATACTACTTCACAAGCAGTTGATGGTTGGAATGTATCTTGGAATTTCTCAGGAGATCAAAAAATTACATGTTTATGGAGTGGTGATTATACTCAAAATGGTAATTCAGTTTCAATTAGTGGGGTAGATTGGAGTTCTAAGATTCCAGCAAATGGATCTTTAAATATTGGATTTCAGATATCTTATAGTGGAACTAATACTATTCCTTCTAGTTTTGATGTGAAATTTTCATCAGATGATTCAACTAATGCAAATACTCCTACATCAACATCAGTTATAACAACACCAGCTACTACAACTCAGACTACATTTACAGCTCCGCCAACACCTTCAGAAAACTCAGATAAATGGTTGTCGATTCTGAAATGGCGTGATCTGAAATATGGTATGTTTATTCATTATAGTTTGTCGACATTTGACGGTAAGGAACAGACACCAGGAAGTACTACTTCGGTTGGAATATATCAACCAACAGACCTGGATGTTGATCAATGGATAAAAGTGGCAAAAAATGCTGGTATGAAATATGCTGTTCTCACTTCAAAGCATTCTTCAGGATTCTGTCTATGGGACAGCAAGGTTCAATGGAAAGGTAAAGAATTTGATTATGATGTGGCAGCCAGCCCTGTTAAAACGGATGTAGTTGAAAAGTTTATTGAGGCCTGCAATAAATATGATATTTTACCAGGAATTTACTATTGTGCAATGGATACTCGACATAGCGACACATCTATCAATTGGACTCCATCTTTACCATACGTTTCGAGTGAATACTTTCAACTAATGAAGGACCATTTGACTGAACTCCATAGGAAATATCCAGATATTGGAGTACAATGGATTGATATCCCAAGACATCTTACAAGTGGTGAGAGAACTACCCTTTATAATTTAGTCAAAAAAATAAATCCAGATTGTCTGGTAATGTATAACTACGGTAAGGAGAGTAGCGGTATTTCAACTTATACTATTCCTGTAGCAAAGAGTGTAACCTGGCCGACGGATATACTCAATTCAGAAATCGAAACGATTAGTAATCCTTTCCAGACTCAACAAGAATATAATGGAACAACCTACCAACTGGGATATGAACACTGTATATCGATCGTTGATAATTGGTTCTGGAAGCCAAATGAGACGCTAAAGTCTGCTAGCAATCTTAAAAGTGAAAAGAACAAGGTCTGGGAACTCAATGGGAACTTACTACTAAATGTACCTCCTAACAAAGCAGGGCAAATACCTGAAGCATCTATCCAGAGGTTAAATGAGATAAAGTAGTTTAAAGATAAAATAGTCTGGAAAAAATGAAAATAGTTTTTTAAGTATAAACTGTAATTTGTTTAATAAATAAGAATCTAAACTAAAAAAAGGGAGGTAGTATGGATAAAATTAAAAAATTAGAAGAAATAGCTTTTCAGTTAAGAAAAGATGTTATTACAACTATTTATAAATGTGGGGACGGGCATCCCGGACCTTCTCTTTCTTCAACAGATATAATTGTGGCTCTTTATTTTGAAATAATGAATGTTAAACCAGAAAATCATCAGTGGGAAAATAGAGATAGATTTATTATTTCTAAAGGGCATGCTTGTCCTACTGTTTATGCTGCACTAGCAGAAAAAGGTTATTTTTCCAAGGAAATTCTGCCAACACTTAGAAAAATTAATTCAATACTGCAAGGACATCCTGATATGCTCAAAACACCTGGAATAGATGCTCCTGCCGGAACTCTTGGTAATGGTATTTCAATTGGAGCTGGCATGGCTCTTGCTGCTCGAATTAAGAAAAAAGATTATTACACATATGTTATTACAGGTGATGGTGAATTGAATGAAGGTGTTATCTGGGAAGGTATAATGGGGGCTGCTCATTATAAACTGGATAATCTTATTGTTTTTGTTGATAATAATGGTTATCAGAGTGGAGGAAAGGTTGATAAAATAAGTGGTATTCTTCCACTGGATGCTAAATGGATATCATTTGGTTGGCATGTACAGGAAATCAATGGACATAATATAAAAGAGATTTTAGAGGCTGTTGACATTGCAAAAAAAACTAGAGGTATTCCTTCGGTTATAATAGCACATACCATAAAAGGAAAGGGTATCCCATTAATGGAAAATGATAATGTTTGGCATAAAGGGGCTCCAAGCAAGGAACAATACGAAGAAATAATGACTTCATTAGGAGGTGAATAATGGAAACAAGACAGGAAAATTCACGTGTTGCATTTAAAAATGCACTTATTGATTTAGCACAAGAAAATAAAAATTGTGTTTTAGTTTGTTCAGACACAATACTGGTTGTAAAAGCTGGTGATTTTGAAAAGAGATTTCCAGAAAGATTTATTGATGTTGGCATTTCAGAGCAGAGTGCTGTTGATGTTTCAGCAGGTTTAGCAAGTTGCGGGTTGATTCCTTTTTTTGTAACTTACTCTGGATTTATTACAATGCGTGCTTGTGAACAAGTTAGGTCTTTTGTCGCATATCCTAATTTAAATGTTAAATTCATAGGTGCTAATGGAGGTATGGCTTCTGGTGAAAGAGAAGGAGTAAGTCATCAATTTTTTGAAGACATAGGGATACTCCGTACTTTCCCAAATATGACGATCTGTGTTCCTTCGAATGCAGAACAGGTAAAAGATGCTGTTAATGAAGTTGCTAAGGTAAAAGGACCTTGTTTTATTCGAATTGGAAGTGGACGTGATTCTGTTTGTGATATCCCAGGACAAACAGCGTTTCAGTTGGGCAAAGCGCAGATAATAAAAGAAAATGGGACAGATGTTGCCCTTTTTGCAATGGGTTTTATTCTGCCAAGAGTTATGGAAGCATGTGAAGAATTAAAAGCAGAAGGCATTAATGCTACTGTTGTAGAAGTGAGTACAATAAAACCTCTTGATGTAGAAACTATTGCAAAAGTTTGTAATAAAACAAAGGCAGTTGTAACAATAGAAGATCATCAAGTTAATGGTGCGTTAGGTAGTGCTGTTGCAGAAGTTATTGCAGAACATGCTCCGGCTAGGCTTAAACGTATTGGTCTTCAAGATGTATTTCCAGAATCTGGAATGCCTGATGAGCTTCTTGATAAATATAAAATAGCTGTTATTGATATAAAAGAAGCTGCAAAAAATGTTATTGCTAATAAATAATGGAGTGTGAAGCCATGAATAATACATATTTTCATAGATTAAATCAATACAGTCCAACCCGATTTTGGGTTAATAATCCCACACCAAGGCAGGCAAGCTTAAGTATTAAAGAGGGTGCTATTAACTGTACAACTAATCCAACATATGCATACAAACAGTTGATTGATGAAGAGATGAAAGTAGATGTTTTAACTTTTATGAAAAAAGCGATTGAAATTACAGGCAAAACAGAAGACACTGTAGATTATGTACAGCGGATGCTGGTAAAACAACTTCTTAAAATATTCCTTCCTCTTTATGAAAAGAATCCAGGGAAGTGTGGTTTTGTTTCTATTCAGGGTGATCCCAATATGGATGAAAATCCAGATCATATTATTAAAGAAGCATTTGAATATGCAAAACTGGGGAAAAACTTTATTGCCAAAATTCCTGTTACTGAATCTGGTCTTATAGCTATTGAAGCTTGTATTAAAGAAGGATTCCCAGTCATTGGAACCGAAATTATGAGTATTGCTCAAACTGTTGCGCTTTGTGAATTGTATAAAAAGGTCTCAGAATCTTCCGGTAAAAAACCTGCACTCTTTGTTACTAATATAACTGGTATTTATGATCAGTATATAGCAGAATGGATGAAAAAAACTAAAGCTGCTATACCATTAGATGTTGTATGGTATGCTGGGCTCACAGTATGCAAAAAACAATATAAGATATTTAAAGAAAGAAATTATCCGGGTGTTATGCTGGGTGGTGGTGCTAGAAATTTTAAGCATTTTACAGAATTAGTAGGTTATGATATGCATATTACGATCAACTGGAAAAACTTTGCGGATAAGCTCATTGAGCAGGACATGCCAATTATAAACAGATATGATTGTCATACTCCAGATGGAATAACTAGGGAGCTTCTTGCTAAAGTACCAGATTTTAAAAAGGCCTATGACGAAGATGGTCTAACAGTAAAAGATTTTCAGAACTTTGGTCCTGTAAATTTATTCCGTAATATGTTTTTAGATGGTTGGAATAATCTTAAAGTAGCCATTGATGAATTTAAAAAAGGGGGCAGATGATGGATAAAATATATTTATCAGAAGTGGATAAAATACATCCTGTAGAAATGCAAGATGGACTTTTACTACGTAGAACTATGTCATACAATAATGATATTATGCTGTGTCATTTTACTTTGAAAAAAGGTCTTGTTCTTCCTCTCCATCAGCATAAAAATGTGCAAATTGGATATGTTCTTAAAGGTAAGGTGAAATTCAGTAAGGGTGATGACTCATTTTTTATAGCTGAACCAGGTACGTCTTATGTTTTTGATTCTAATGAAATTCATGGTATTGATGAAGTTTTAGAAGAATGTGAATTTATAGAATGTTTTTCTCCAATCAGGCTAGAGTATACGTAAATTCACAAATATCTACTACTAAAACCCGATTGCAAACTATGGAAGTATTACTTTTATGACCTTAGGAGAGCCTAAAAAATAATACCGAGTTCTTTTCGTCTGAAGTTTGCTTAAATCACGTGAATTCATACTTGAGAATTAGAGTTTATTTTTTGGCTATCCCTTAGGACAATTTTTGTTATTGATTTTTATGTAAAGATAATTTATTATAAATTATCTTTTTTTGTAAGTTATTAACCTTTTTAAAGAAAATATTCTATGTTTACAAAGTATGTTTAATGATATCATTTAACTATTATAACTATAAAATGAAATAAAGCAAAAATATAGAATATATGTCATAATATATTTGTCTGAAAAACTTATTGAGAAAAATTAAATATTAACGTAAACAAATTCTAAAATTAATGCTATCTTTAAATATTTGGGGAAGAGATGAAAAGCAAATACTACAACAGTAACTGCGGTTTATAATGGGAACTCTTTCTAGGTTCAGCAAGAATATAATGATACAACCTATAAGCTAAAAGCCGCAAGCAGCTATCCAGATGTAAAATGAGATAAGTATTCACAGATATAATGAATAGTGCTAAATGGAATTATATGTTGAAATCAAAGATGAAATACTATTGAAAAATGAGAATATTTGATAGTTTAGGCAGAATCAAAAATTAAACTAGTCAACTTTTTTTGAAAATTCGTTAAAGCATCGATATTTTCAGAAAAAAATTGTCTTATGAAATTTTTGAT
>JBDMZA010000476.1:0-4648 GCA_039770155.1 Clostridiales bacterium | reverse complement strand
TTTATAAGGATTCACTAATTCCCAAACTAGTAAAGGGATATAATAAATATCAAAGAGAAAAAAATTTAGAATTTATTAGAAAGTGTGAAAGTATAAAAAATAGATTAATTGAAGTTGAAAAAGAATTAAATAATCTTATAATTTTAACCGCTAAAATAGGAGTTTCAGAAACAGTAGCAAATAAGATTACAGAAAATGAAAATGAAAAAATACAATTAGAAGCAGAATATAAAAGAATTATTAATAATAGTGATTATAATCAATTTGTAGAAAAAGAGATAAAGAAAAGTTTTAATAAGGCTAAAAAAATGATGAAAAGTGGTAAGTTATCAACTACAAAAAAATTGATTGAAATGTATATTGAAAAAGTTGTAGTTTATATTGATTATGTGTATGTGGTGTTTAGATTTCATGATGATTTGGTTTTGTGATGATATAAGTTATGTTTAAAATTTGAAAGTGATTTATAAGCATAGTCTTTACATAAATGAAGTGAAGGTATTATTTGAATCTAAACTTATATAAAAAGCATTCGTAGTTTTTTTAAAAACCATTATAAAGCGTTGAGTACATAGATTCATCAATGAAAAAATGGGATTCAAGTTATATTAAAATTTAATGAAAAAGTAAGAAGAAGTTACTGTAAATGCATTTAATTAAGGTATAATGTAAATATAAATCAAAAAAAGCTATATAGATTGAAAATCTTTCTGATAAGAAGGTGTTATTTAATGATTAAACATCAAGTAACTGAGCCAATGATTGGTTATTTATATCAAGTAAGATATGCATTGTTTTTATTACTAGATAATGATAATGAAGAATCAGAGATATGTATTTGTGATATTATTTTTTAGGGTTTCCATAAATATTAATTATAATAAATAAAATTCTTGTCATGAAAAATGTTAGTAGTTTGAATTATTTTCTCTGAATCAATAATATTAATTTTATGTAATGTGTAACTTGAACTTTTTTTATACTTTAAATTCATTAAATTACAAAGGAGAAATTTTGATGAGCATAAAAATTCAAAAACCAAGAAATTTTTGGTCAAAACCCTTAAATCTACAACCTAAATTATTTGCTTCAATTGCTACTTTAATAAGAGATATAGTAACAGTAAATATTGAACGTGTTCCTGAAGATGTTTTTAATATTGCTGGAGAAGCTAAATTAAAAACAAATATAAATGAAAAAAGCTGGCTACTTATAAATCGTTCAATATTAAGATCTGTAATTTCTATTATAAAAGATAATCAAGAGGATATAAGTGAAGTTAATATAGAAACTGAAATTTTTGACAATCAAATTAATGAGGTAATGTCAAATGATGATTTATATATAGATTATAAATTTTTCGAAAATCCAAAAAAATATAAATTGCTAAAATCCATACAACCAATTATAAAAGAATTTTTAAAAAGTTGTGGTTTTACAAATGATATTACGGCAAAAAATTTGTCAGAAAGGTTTCCAAGCTATTTTGTTTTTTCAATAGTTGAGGAATGGAAAGCTAATAAAGAATATTATAAGCAGGTTGAAGAAGAAATTTATAAATCTTCTCCCGCTGATAAAGCTGCAAAAATTGAAAAGGAATGGTTAGCTTATTATTCATGGTTAAAGAAGCAAGTTAATGAACCGCTGTTTTCTGAAAGTTTTAGTCTAAAGCAAGTTTATATTATATTAAGAGCATACTATAATATAAGTTCTGAAAATTTATCATTAGAAAATATTAAAACAATAAAAATAAAAAAAGAAGTTGTAAACATAGAAGATGAGTTTCAAAATTGGTTAAAAATGAGTGATAAGAGAGACTGTATAAAAGTGATTAGAGGAGGTCCGGGTTATGGAAAATCATCATTTCTAAAAATGCTTGCTTATTCATTAGTTAAAAATGATTATAAATATAAAGTATTATTTATTCCACTACATCATTTTAAGATAAAAGATGATTTATATGATTCAGTTAAAAATTATATTCTTGAAAGTGGATATATACAACACAATCCTTTTGAAAATAATGATACAAAATTTTTATTATTATTTGATGGTTTGGATGAAATTACAATGCAAGGAAAAAATTCTATAGAGGCAGCAGGTCATTTTATTGAAGAAATTCTAAGAAAAATTTCAATAAAAAATGAACATAATATTAAACTTAAAGTAATAATAAGTGGAAGAGATTTAGTTATACAACAGAATGATCATAGGATACGAAATAAAAGATGTATACTTAATTTAATTCCTTATTATCTAAAACTAAGTGTAGAAGGAAAAAAAGAATATGTGGATAATAATAATTTGTTGGATATAGATCAAAGAAATATTTGGTGGGAAAAATATGGCAAGGTTAATGGGAAAAATTATACTAAATTGCCTAATCTATTAGATAGTGATAATTTATATGAAATAACTTCACAACCTTTATTAAATTATTTGGTTGCATTAAGTTTTGAAAGAGGAAAAATTAATTTTTCTAAAAAAACTTTACTTAATGAAGTATATAAAGATCTTTTAGAAGCAGTATATGAAAGAGATTATGATAGTAGAAGAATTCATAAGTCTATCAAAAATTTTAATTTTAAAGATTTTACAAGAATATTGGAAGAAATAGCAATAACTTCTTGGCATGGCAATGGAAGAACATCAACAGTAAAAGATATTGAAAATAGAATAAGAAAAAATAATTTGGATAAATTATTTAAAGAATTTAAATTAGAAGCAGAAAAAGGAATTATGTCACTTTTAACATCATTTTATTTTAGAAAATCTTATGATATTTATGATAATAATGAAACTTTTGAATTTACTCATAAAAGCTTTGGTGAATATTTAACAGCAAGAAGAATAGTTTCAAATTTAAAATTAATCCATAATCAATTTGAAAAAAGACAAGAATCGTATGATGAAGGTTTTGATGAAAAAGATTGTCTTATAAAGTGGGTTAAAATATTTGGAGTAAAAGAGATTGATAAAGAATTAGTTAAATTTATATCAAATGAATTACATTTATCATTTCAATATAATATAAATATTGCTATAAGAATGCAAGAAACCATTATTAAATTAATTAATTATTTTCTAAGAAATGGTATGCCTATGGATGAAATTAATATTTATGATTCATTCAAAGTTAAAAATATTCAATCAATAAATTCTGAAAAATCAATTATTATAATTTTGAGCATTATTTCAAACTATACAAACAAAATATCTAATATTAAATGGGTTAGTAATACAAACTTTGGTGAATGGTTAAGTAGACTTTACGGACAAAGATATGGAACAAACAGTTTTATACTTAAACACTTGAATAATTTAAATCTTGAAAATTCGATATTAACAATGAAAGATTTAGTAGGAGCAAACCTAAAAGATTCAAATCTCCAAGGAGCAGATCTTAGTGGAACAAATCTTACAGATTCAATACTTATTGGTACAAATTTAAAAAATGCTATACTTACAGATTCAGAACTAAGAAATTTTATTGTAGAAAAAAACATAATGAATAGTATTAACACTCCTATTATGTCAATAGCAGGTTCAACTGAAGGATTAATAGATTTGATAAATGAATATGATGAATCTATTGATGATGAGAAGGTTTTAAGTAAAGATCATCATGAAATAGCAAGTGATATGCTAGGATGGGTTAAAATTTTAAAGGAAAATATAAATTATATTAGTAGTTTGATTACAATAAATAAATCTATGAAAAATAATAATTCGAAAGAGAAAGTTTTTTCAATTAAAGATCTTACAAGTAAAATAAATAATTTGTTAAGATATAAGCTTAATAGTTCTAACTGTATAATTAATATAGAAAATAAAATTGAAAACAAAATCCTAATAAAGGGTGAAATATTACAAATGCTTCAAGTAATATCTTACATAATTTTAAATTCAATACAAGCATATGGAGAAAAAGGTGGTATAATAGAACTTAAATTTGAAGACAAAAATGGAATTATTATTTCCATAAGTGATAAAGCTGGAGGAATACCTAAAGAAATTCAAAAAAATATATTTATTAATATGATTACAACAAAAGATATAAATGAAAGTGATTTTGGACTTTATTTAGCTTTTTTTGTTATAAAAACCGTTTTTGAAGGGAATATATGGTATGATACTATTTGTGGATTTGGAACAACTTTTTATATTTATATTAAAAGATAATTTTAAATTGCAAAATGTTTAGTATATATAATCCAAAATATAAATATTATGGGTAAAATGAGCGAAAAATAAGTATTGAGAAAAAATTAATACTGCATTATAATTTACTTAGAATCAATTTATTAAAAAAATGAATAAAATTTACTAATAGAGAAGAGTTGACGGGTTTGAGAGGCAACCATAATGCTAGGTTCGCCTCCATTTTTACCGTGTCCAGAAGATTTAGAAGTTGTTTGTGATTAGTCAAAGTAAGTTCCACATAAAAGCAATTATCTTTTATTTGGAGGAAAATATGTCTGAGAGTAAAATTGATTTTCAAAAAATAGTAGAAAAATGTTATTTAAGATGGGGAAAATCAGATGATAGAACCAAAAATTTGAATGATAAAATTATTAATTGGCTAAGTCCAGTCAATACAGATTTTGAAAGAAATATATTAATAAAATTATTGTTAAATTTTAATTAC
>JBDMZA010000475.1:0-3067 GCA_039770155.1 Clostridiales bacterium | reverse complement strand
ATAATCAAAAATTTCATAAGACAATTTTTTTCTGAAAATATTGATGGTTTAATGAATTTTCAAAAAAAGTTGACTAGTTTATTTTTTGATTCTGCCTAAAATCTACGGAGGTGAAAATATTAATATGGAAACTTATGATGTAATAATTATCGGTGGAGGATATGCAGGTGTTACTGCTGCTGCTGTTTTGGCTTCTGAAGAGAAGAAAAGTGTATTGTTGTTGGAACAAGCCTCACAACTTGGAGGAAGGGCGGTTTCTTTTAGAGGTGGAGATATTAGTGATTCTGAATCTCATAGTAAGATACTATCTAAGGCAGCATTATCACATATTAGTGAGCGTTCAGAGCCATCATTTGAAGAAATGATTGAGAAAAAAATGTTAGATGGCTATGTTTTGGAGTCAGGTGTTCGTGCAAATTGGCGGTTAAACAGAGCCCGAGTTAGCAGACTTATGGATTTTTATAACAAGTCAATCAACTGGTATACCTCAAGGGGATTTGTTCGGATAGCTGAGAGCGAGGACTATATTCCTCTGGAAATGAAAAGTAGCAATCCTCCTAAAAAGCCTGAATGGATGACTGATGAAGATTTTATGGAAACTGTAAAAGTTGTTATAGAGCAGAATAAAATTGCAAACAAAAATGTAAAAGAATATGACCATGTTAATCTTAGGGACTGGTTGTCCGAAATTACAGATAATGAAAAAGCAATAGAGTGGCATAACAACAGGTGTACCTTTCATACAGTAACAAATGACCCTGCATTAAACTCTGTTGGAGAAGATATACGTGTAAATCAAATTTATGCTTCGGATCCAAGATGTACTGTTGATAATGGTTATTGGGGATTTGCGGGTGCGCCAGGTCATCAGCATGTAACAGATAATCTGGTTGATATTATTGAACTGGCGGGTGGTAAAATTATGAAAAGTGCCCGTGTTCAAGAAGTAATAATTAATGGTGGCAAAGCTGAGGGTGTTATTGTTATGTCTGAGGGAGTAAAACAGATTATTAATGCTTCTTCTGTTATATGCACTGTTCGTCCCCATGAGATTCCTGAAATTCTTCCTATAGAACTACTTGATGAAGAATATCAAATAGCTGCTGAAAGATCTACAAAGTCAACATGTTTATCTTGTTATATGGGAATGAACAAATCTATTACAGATTTTGCGCTGAAACCATTTAATAAACGTGGCTTTATCTGGAATCCTATTATAGCCAAAGAAGAGGAAGGCTTTAAGGGAGATGTTCCTCTTGTTGGAGTAGATGTCAGTGCAATAGCGCCAACGCGTTCTCCAGAAGGAAAACATCTTATTGGTTGGGCAGCTAATATCCATAATGATGAAGCAACTGACAAAAAGAAGGTAAACTTAATTATAGATCGTATACTAGAATTTTTTGATACTGCTTTCCCAGATTGGAAAAGTGCTACTGACTGGACAATGTTCATTATAAACCACGGTGCATTGATATGGCGCTTACCTGAGGATACTCATCCTGATGTAATATCTCGTAATATTAAAGGTCTTTACTTTGCAGGAGAATCTTATGGTAAAGATACCAGTTGCCAGGGAACAGAGGGTGCAGTCCAATCAGCACTTTTTTGTGTGGAAAGTATCACTGGTAATAGCTACAGGAAAGAAATATTAGGTGATATTATGGCCTAAGGATATTCCTTGACACAATATGAAATTATATAAAGAATATAATATGGTAAGTAGGTGTAAAAATGAAAGTTAATAGGCATCTTCATTTTATTTCTGATATTGTGAGAAAAAAGATTATTTGCCAAGAGAAGGAGTATTTGTGTCCATTTTGCAATCGGAAAAAACTTGAAGAAATTTTAGATGAAGAAGATTCCATAGTATTAGTAAAAAACAAGTTTTCTACTTTAGCTAATACTTTTCAAACAGTACTTATTGAAACTAATGAATGTTTAGAAAATATATCTACCTATGATATATTTCATATGAGGAAAATAATTAGATTTGGAATTAATAATTGGTTGGCAATGGAGAATAGTGGAGATTATAAATCTGTAGTTTTTTATAAAAATCATGGACCATTGTCAGGTGGTAGTATCAAACATGCTCATATGCAAATAGTTGGCTTAGAAGATGTAGATTATAAAGCAAATCTGAATGATGAAATTTTCGAAGGAATAGAAATTTACAAAGAAGGGGATTGTATACTTAATATTTCTACTAAACCAAATTCTTGCTCAACGGAATATAATATTATTACAACACCACGTAATGATGATTTTATGGCAGATAATATAAGAAATATTGTGAAATATATACTTAATCAGTGTAATAGCTATAACTTATTTTTTTATCAATGGAATAAATCTATTATATGTAAGATAGTTCCAAGATATGTAGCTTCTCCACTTCTTTTAGGTTTTTCAATTGCTCAAACATCCAACAGATTAAAAAATATTGTTGAGGATATACAAAAGATATACTATAATTTCTGAAAGATATAAAATATTAGTTTTTAAAGAAGAAGTACAAGTTGATAATGATTCTTTTGGAGTAATGAATTGTATTATTGACAATGAGTTAGTATATTATATATAAGCAAAGGAATATATGTAGGAATAATCTAAAAAATAACTTCACATTTTTGATTGGTAAAGTACAGTATTTTAAGTGATTTTCAGAGTAATTAATGTGAAGTTATTTCTCTGATTTTTAATTTATTTTTCTAATTATAAAGTAAAAATATTAAAGTAAAAACAAAAAATGAGTTATCTGAATTTTGAAAAGTAGCGACGATTATGATAAAAAATATAAAGAACGGTTAAAATAAAATGGTGATTATTAAAGGAGATTTTTCATGGGAAAAATTTTAGTATTAGGTGGAAGTGGTTTTATTGGTCGGAAACTAGTAAATGAATTAAAAAAAATAAAAAATTTGAAGTGTACTCATCATATTGTAGCAGTCAAATTGACAATCTCTCAAAATATGATGTAAAATTTAATATTGAAAATCAAAATATAGAAGAATTATTGAAAAAAATAAAACCAAGTATTATTATATCCTCTTTAAGAGGTAGTTTT
>JBDMZA010000474.1:0-8359 GCA_039770155.1 Clostridiales bacterium | reverse complement strand
ATCAAAAAATAAACTAGTCAACTTTTTTTTGAAAATTCGTTAAACCATCGATATTTTCAGAAAAAAATTGTCTTATGAAATTTTTGATTATGCCTTAAACACTTTTCTAAAAATCACTTTATAGCACCTTGAACAATTCCATGTATAATCTGTTTTTGCATAAAAAGATAAACTATTAAAACAGGCAATATTGACATCATTAATCCTGCCAAAAGCAGATTGTAATCTACAGTATAAGCTCCAAAGAAGTAGAATGTTGAAAGAGGTAATGTCCTTTTATCAGCCTCCAAAAGTACAAGGTTCGGAAGCAAAAAATCATTCCATATCCACAATATATCCAAAAGTAAAATAGTAATTGTTGTTGGTTTTAAAAGTGGAAAAACTATTTTAAAATAGGTTTGTAAAACAGTACATCCATCAAGCAAAGCTGCTTCTTCTAATTCTATGGGTATACTTTTTATAAATCCATGAAATATAAAAATAGCTAGTGATGCACCAAAACCAATATACATGAAAATCAGAGTAAACTGATTATTTAAAAGTTCTAAATCACCATAAATCTTTACTAATGGAATCATTATTGATTGAAATGGTATAATCATTGAGGCTACCATAATTAAAAATATATATCTATTAACTTTCCAATTTTTTCTTACAAATAAATAAGCTGCCATCGATGAAAAAAACACAATAATTACAACACTTATGACTGTTATAAGAAGAGAATTTAAAAATCCACTTAAAAATTTCATTTTCTCAAAAGCTTCAGTATAGTTCTCAAAATTTAATGTTTTTGGTAAATTAATCGGACTTTCTAAAATTTCATTGTTTGTTTTAAAAGAATTAATAACAAGTATTACAAAAGGACCAATAAATAATACAAATGCAAATATAAGAAGAATAAACTTAATAATATTATAAAGTATAAGTTTATTTTTTTTAAGATTATAACTCATTACATTTCCACCTCCAATTTTTTAAAATAAAAAACTTGAAGAACTGTTATTAAAGCAACCACAAAAAAGATGAAAAATGCTTGAGACTGACCTACTCCATAATTATTTTCAACAAAAGCTTTTTCATATACATACATAGAAGCTAATTTTGTACTATTATACGGACCACCTTTTGTCAATGAAAGATTCACATCATATACCATAAAAGCTCTTTGAACAGATAAAAATATACATATTACAATAGATGGAATCATAAGAGGTACAATTATACTTTTAAGTTTAACAAAATCATTAGCACCATCTATAACTGATGCTTCCATAACATCATTTGGGAGTGTCATAAATCCTGCAATATATATTATCATCATATAACCAGAGTATTGCCATATTGCACCCACAACCAAAGCCCATAAAGCCATTTCAGAAGAACCCAACCAAGATTTGGCAAGCATCTCTATTCCCAGTGAATCACCTATATACACTAAAATTGTAGAAAAAATAAAATTCCATAAAAGTCCTAATATAATTCCTCCAATTAAATTTGGAGCAAAGAAAAATGTTCTGAAAATATTTTGCCCAAAAATTCCTCTTGTCAAAATATAAGCTAAACTAAATGCTATAATATTTATAAATAAAACTGAAAAAAATACATATTTTAATGTAATAAGAATTGATTCCCAAAAAGCACTGTCTTTTAACATTTCAATATAGTTTGTTAATCCTACGAAACTAATGCTGGAAGATATTCCATCCCAATCAGTAAGTGTATAGTAAATTCCTGAAATGAATGGTAAAACTATAACCAAAAAAAATACTAAAGTTATAGGTCCTGCAAAAATCAAATACAACTTTAAATTACCCAAAAATCCTTTTTTGTTCATATCGACACCTCTCGTTGTAAATTTTTAATTAAAAACAATCCTAAAAACATATAATTTATTTTTTTAATATAAATTTGTTTTTTAGATGTTCTATTATTTAAAACTAGAGTCAAAAAAATTTAGATATAAGGCATAATCAAAAAAGAAATTTATAAAATTTTTGATTATGCCCTATAGGAATCCTGAAAAATAATATCGAATTCTTCTTGTCTAAAGATTGCTTGAATCTTAGAAATTCATACTCGAAAATTAGAGTTTATTTATTTAGATATACCTAAATAAAACTATTCTTTAACATTTTTCCAATACTCTTCTACTTCTTTAGCTAATTCTTTTCTATTTATTTTACCTGCTAAATATTTTTGCATTGAAGCACCAACATTTTTCCAATGATCTGGTGGTAAAAGATTCATAAATAAAAGAGTATTTTCATTATCAATATATTGTTTTAAAGATTTTCCCAAAGGATCAATCGGTTCTAATTCTATATTTGTAAACGCAGGAACTATATTACATTTATTTACTATCAAATCTTGACCTTCTTCATCATATACTAGCCAATCTAAAAACTTTTTAGCCTCATCTTGTTGATCTTTGCTGTTTTGTTCCTTATCTAAGGAAACATATTTTGTTACGCCCGCTACAATTTGACTATTTCCATAATCATCTTTATTATTACTTATAGGTACAGGAGCAAATCCATAATCGGTATTACCCTCACTAAAACTTTCAATTTGTGGCCATGACCAATTCCCCATAAACCAAAGTCCTATTTCTTCTTTTCCTATCATTTCAGGTCCTTTTTCATAAGTTACAGGCAATGGATCTTTTTTTGCAACATTATATTTTTTCATAACATCAAAAGAATCCATCAAGCCATTAAATGCATCATCTTTTGTTAAATCAACTTTGCCAGCTTTTAAATCATCAAAAAATTTATCCGAACTTTCATAGTCTTTACCTTGCGCCGAATAAACTATTGCAAAAAAATGTGCTCCTAATGACCAATCCATTGACGGTATAACAAGAGATTTATCACCTAATTCTTTCAATGTTTTCTCTAAATCATCTACCGTAGACAGTTTAGATACATCGAAATCATCTCCAACTACTTTTTTGTTATAAATCATTCCATAACCTTCTACAGTCATAGGAAAAGCAACTGTCTTACCATCAAACACAAAATTATCTACAGAATTTTCCAATAAATCATTTATCCATTTTTCATTTGACAGATCTAAATATTTATCCTTTAATTTCACAACATCTCCGCCATCTAACAATTGTAAGGCTGGTGCACTTCCAGCAGCATATAATGCAGTTATTTTTTCAAATGGTGACTGCCCAGCAGGTGCAGGATTAATTTCTAATGTTACATTTTTATTTTTTTCACTATATAGTTTTGCACCCTCCTCTAAAGCTTTTTGAATTTCACCTTTAGAATTTAACAAAGTTATTTTAATTGGATCAGAACCAGATTCTTTACCTTCAGAATCTTCATCATTTGATGTAGTACAAGAAATAAACGAACTAAGAATCAGAATCAAAATAAGAGTAGAAAAAATTACTTTCTTTGTAATCATAAAATATCCTCCCTATAAATAAATGAACATATATTAAATTTTTCAATTTAGTATAAGTTTATTGTACATGTATAATTATACAATACACATTGTATTTATGTCAATACAATATTTTAATTTCCAAGACTTAAATATACTCTCAAAAAAATAAACTAATCAACTTTTTTGAAAATTCCTTAAACCATCTATATCTTACGAAATAAATTATCTTATGAAATTTTTGATTATACTTTAGGAAATCATAAAAAATAACACTGTATAACACCATAAATTTAAATTGACATACGTTTTTAGTAAATGTATAATTATTTTATACATTCATATATACAATTTATTAAATGGCAGAAGGAACAGCAAAAAAATAAATCTAATAATTTTTTTTGCAAAAATATTGTACTCTATTACCTAAAACTTGGAAGTGTTGAATGATGAAAAAAATAAAGAAGCAAATTCATTTATTAAGTTCAAAAAAATATAGAGAAATTTTAGTAAGATTTTGGTTATCTTTTCTTATTCTTTCTTCTATACCACTTTTAATTTCAGGTTTAATTTCATACAATAAATCCAGTAATTCAATAGAAGAAAAAATAAGTATGTATGCAGTTGAATTAACTAAACAAATAAGTACAAATATAAGTTATGAATTAAAAAACTCAGAAAATTTATGTAATGATTTTGTTTTTGAAAATTCAATGAGACATGGTATTGCTGAAACAAATATAAATGACTCTTATGGAATTATAGAGTTGGAAAGAAAATTTAAAAATGAAATTAGTGATAAGTTTTTTGCAAGTAACTCAATTGAAAATGTTTTAGTATTACTTAACAATAATAAAATAATTAAATATTCTGAATCAGAATTAATTAAAAATATTGATTATAAAGAGATAAGGTATTTATGTTCTAATTCATATGGAAAACCTATTTATCTTTTCTCAAAAATTAAAAATGACAATAAACTATTACTGATTAAACCTGTACTGGCTTCTTTTGACAATAAACAAGCAGGTATAATGATATTAGTTATAAATACTGATTTATTTAAAAAAGCTCTGTTAAATGTTGGTTTAGATAGTGAAACAAATTTATTTATTTTAAATAGCGATGGAATCTTAATATATGATAAAAACGATAAAAATAGCAGTGATGAATATCCCGATGATAACCTAATAAATTCTTTTAAAGAAAATAAAAATTCTTTAACATGGATAGATTCAATAGAAATCAATAATAAAAATCATTTTATTGCCTGTACTAATATACAAAATACAAATTTTTATGTTGTAGAAACTGTTCCATACAACTTTCTAAAAAAAGAATCCTATAGTATTGGTCTAGCTATTTTATTAATCTCGATTATTTCTTTAACTTTTGCTATTTTAGTTTCAGGTTTACTCGCTGCAAATATTTCAAAACCTATTGAAGCATTGGTAATTAAAGAAAGAATTGATTCTCTAACACAGATGATAACAAGTATATCCCATAATACAAAAACATCTATAACGTCTATCTCAGGTCAAAACTATATAATAAATGACTTAGTAGAAGAAATTAAGTTAAATTTGGATAATAAAAAAACAGACAAAACTGCTATTAAAAATAATCTAGAAGAAATAGCCAATTCTACTAAAGATATTAAAATACACTTAAAACATGTAAATAATCTAATTTCTACAGTGAAAAATCATTTTTCAAAAAAACATTCAAATTCTTTTATTTTAAATAATATGTTAGAACATATTAAATTATTACTTGATTTTGAATTAAGAAGTTCTAATTGTAAATTAATTATAAAAAATAGTTTAGACAATGAATTTAAAGTAAATTCAGATCAAAATAGCATAATTCAAGTTATAAATAATCTAATATCAAATGCAATATATGAATATCGAAACAAAGGAGGTACAATCGAATTAATTATTGAAAAAAAAGATCAAAACATTTTATTTGTGGTAAAAGATAATGCAGGTGGAATTAATGATGAAATAAAACCAAAATTGTTTAATGAAATGGTAACAACAAAGGGAAGAAATGGTTCAGGGCTGGGATTATATGTATCAAATCTAATTATAACAGGTGAAATAAAGGGTACAATGTGGTTTGAATCGATCGATTCAAGCACAGCATTTTATATTGAAATCCCAAATAAGCAAATAAACTAATTAAAATAATTTTAAAAGAGGTGTTATAAATGAGTGATAGAAAATTAAATATACTAATTGTAGATGATGATTTGGGTATTACAAATTCTCTAAAAAGAATATTAAAAAATGATAGTGCTAACATTTTTACAGTTTCCAGTTATGAAGAAGCTATGCTAATATCTAAAAATGAAAAACTGGATATTTTAGTAACAGATTACCTAATGATAGATGTTAATGGTACATATTTAATTAAAAAATTAAAAGAATTAGATGATGATTTATATATAATTATTTTTACAGGGAATCCAGATTTACTCCCAAGCGAAGTTGCAAAGGAAAAGTATCAGATAGATAAATATGTTGAAAAAAGTGATAGTTTTGATGAACTAATAAAAGTTGTTGACGAAGCTATTATTATAAAGAAGTATCTAAACGAAAAATTAAAAACCAGACAAACAAATAGTAATAAAAATAATATATTAAATATTATTAGTGAAGAAAAAAATATTCATAAAAAAATAAAAGAAGAACGAATGAAACTTAAATTAACTCAAAAACAACTAGCAAAAAAATTAGGTGTAACTCGAGGAACAATTGCAAATTACGAATCTTCTCAAATCCCACCAAATAACCAATTAGTGGAACTTGCAAATATTTTTAATGTTTCAATTGATTATTTGTTAATGGATAAAAAAATAATATAAAAATAAGGATTATTAACTATCCTTATTTTATGTCATTTTTTAATATAATCTTATATAATCTATGTATCTTTTTATATACTCAAAATTCCTATTTATTTTTCTTTTCCACTATAGCCTTTCTAAGAATATTTTTCTTATATTTTATTGACGGAAATTTAACTTTTACCTTTTCACCATTATTAATTTTTACTTTAGAATTCAATGATTGGTGGTAAATATTATTAAATTCTATTTCTTTTCCAACTTCATCATTTATTTCCATACCAATAGTTGTTTTATAAGTATTGATCAATCTTTTTACATTAATCAATATATCTCTTACTTGTACAGGATTTGGCTTACTTAAATAAATTTGAGTAAAGAGCATAGAAATAGGTTGTGCTGTATCAACTATTACCTGTTCCATTTTCTGTTCAATTACTGATTTCATTCTTTTTTCCTGAGTTTTTTTTTCATAATCCAATTGTTTCGACAGAGAATTAATTTCTTTATCCTTCTCTTGAATTTGAAGTTCAAGAGATTTTAATTCATTTTTCAATTCATAAATGTCTATTTCTTCAGCTTTTACTTCATTTTCTTTTTTTTTGTCTACATTCTTTTTTGAAAATAAATTTTTAATAAATTCAAACATAATATAGTCTCCCCCTTGACAATTTTCATGTTATCAACAATTTCTTCTATCTCATCAAAAAACAAATCTATGTATTAAAAATAATTATATAATAATTTTCACAAAAATTATATCGAATATTATGTAATATATACTATAAATTATAACTTTTCCATTTTATATCTAATTAGTCTTGATAATTCTTTGGAAACCATAAATAATTTTAAAATATTAAAAAGCAGATAGGAATCAAATCCTACCTACTATTATTTTTTAGGTTCTCCTAAGAAAACCCTAAACTATATTCTTTTATAATTTTGATAAAAATTCATATGCTCTGTCTTCATAATCTGGATAAGATCCTTCATGTCCATAATCTGGATATATCAATATATTCTTTTTAGCTTTAATTTTATTATATGTCGCAAATTGTGTAGAAGGAGGGCAAATAGTATCCATGAGTCCAGTAACAAATAATACTTCTCCCCTAATTCTTTTAACTAAATTTTGAATATCTATATATCCTAATTTCGTAAAGATTTCATCTTCCTTTTCGTGTCTTGGATCAAATTTTCTAAAATAAATTTTTAATTCTTCATAAGCTCCTTCAGCTAAATCCATTTCCCATACTCTTTTATAATCACTTAAAAAAGGAAAATGTGTTACAATTCTACTTATTCGAGGTTCAAGACTTGCACATACTAAGGATAAAGCTCCACCTTGTGAACCACCTTGTACACCTACTCTTTTTTCATCTACCTCTGGCATATCCATAACTATAGAAGCTAATTGCGCAGTATCTAGAAATATTTGTCTAAAAAGTAAATTTTCTGGCTTATCATCTAATCCTCTTATTATATGTCCCTTAGCAGTTGTTCCTTTTATTCCTCCTAAATCCTCTGATATTCCACCTTGTCCTCTACAATCCAAATACGCTAAAGAAAAACCCAGTGCAACATAGCCTAAGTTTTCGCTCCAATCTCCTGAATTTGATTGATATCCATGAAATCTTATAATTGCAGGATGACCTTTTTTAGTATTTTTAGGTCGTAAATATTTAGCATGAATCCTTGATCCTTTCACTCCTGTGAAATAAAGATCAAAACATTCAGCAAATGGCGTTTCAAAATGACTTTTTACAAGTTCCACATTAGAATCTGTATTTTTCATTTCATCTAATCCTTTATCCCAAAAACTATCAAAATCTTTTGGACAAGGATTAATTCCTTGATATTTTTTTAGTTCCTCAACACTCATGTCAATAATTGGCATTTCATCACACCTTATAATAATTTAAAATTCCATTTAGGAATGGTCAAAAAATAAACTAGTCAACTTTTTTTTAAAAATCCGTTAAAGCATCGGCATTTTCAGAAAAAAATTATCTTATGAAATTTTTGATTATACCTAACCTAAAACTTTAAATTCTAAGAAGTAATATTATAATTGATACCAAACTTGAACAAATACTCAATAAACTT
>JBDMZA010000473.1:0-7202 GCA_039770155.1 Clostridiales bacterium | reverse complement strand
GTAAAACTTATGTTTAATTATTAAGTTATAATTTAGGTAATTTAGGTTTTGAAAAATTTGTATATTATCTAAAAATCCTTAGCTTGATGGCTATGTTGCCATACCCCATATATGCATATAATTTAAATGACCAATAAGTATAAAAATTGGAAATCAATTCAAGGCAAACGTATATGTAAAATTAGCTGAAAACTGTTTACAGCGGTTCATTGTAGCTACTGTGATGTTACCTCTATTAGAAAGAAGTAAAATTGCTAATGATCAAAAAATACTTGAAAAGTTAAAAAGAATATTACCTGTTGCATGGCAACATATACATTTATTAGGATATTACATGTTTTATAACAAAGACAATCAAATTAACTTGGAGGAAATAATTAACAAAATCATTATATAACCGGAAATTTAGAGGGTTTGTGGCTAGAATCCCATAATCTTGCGAATAACAAATTGCCATCATATGATTGCAACTTGTGAATTTATATATTATAATTATTATATATATAAATAGGAGTATTTTATGGATAATATACAAAAGCAATTGATGAATAAGTTCCTAATTGATATTAAAAAATTAATTTCACAAGGAAAATTTGTTTTTGCAGGTACTAGATTTAAAAATATAGATTTTTTAAAAAGATACGGATTGACTATAGATGATGTAAAAGCGGTAATTTTTGATTTAAATACCTCAAATTATAAAAGAGGACCTACAGATGATAGAAATTCTAAATTTGAGGGTATGGTATGGGAATTTAACTATCTACTTGAGTTAAGTGTAGATATTGATATTTATATAAAAATAAGATACAACCCACCCAATGAAATTGTATGTATATCTTTTCATGATTGAAAGGAGGGTCACTATGAAAAAATTTTATTGTAATAATTGTAATAAAGAAAAAGTTTATAAAATAAGACAAAATAAAATTGTTAACTACAGAGGATATAAGCTTAGTGTTGTAGAAAATATTCCTGTTTGTACTTCTTGTAATGAAGATATATTAGTACCAGAAATAGAAAATGAAAATTTAATAAGACTTTATAATGAGTATAGAAAAAAAGCTGATTTCATTTTTCCGGATGAAATAGTAAAATTTAGAGAATCTTATAATATTTCACAACGTGAATTGGTTTCAATATTAAATTGGGGAAAAATGACTATCAACAGATATGAAAATGGTTCTTTGCCAGATGAAAGCCATAACTTAGTATTAAAAACAATAATTAATAATCCAAAAGTATTTTTAGATAAAACAAAGTATGCTTTTAAAAATTGTATGATAAAAGAAAAAACATATAATAAAATTATTTCTAATGTATCATTAAATCAGAAAAAACTTCTAATCATTGAAAAACTAGAGCAACCAGAAAATATTTATAATGGATTCAGAAAATTTAACATTGATAAAACAGAAAATTTAATTGGGTACATTGCAGAGAAAGTTAATAATTTGTATATAACAAGTTTAAATAAGTATTTATGGTATATTGATTTTGTAGCATTTAAAAATTTGACACGTTCAGTACTTGGAATTCCTTATATTAAATATACACATGGCCCTGTAATTGCCGAATTTGCTTATTATGACATTGTAAAATTGGACAATGATAAATATTATAGAAAAGAGATAGAAAAAAATGAAGCAACTATAATAAAAATCTATAGTAAAAAAAGTTATGATTTATCTTTGTTTAAAAACAGTGAATTAAAAATTGTTGATGTTGTGGTAGAAAATTTAAAAGAACTTAGTTGTGAAGATATTTCAAAATTATCACATAATGAAGATGGTTGGATTAATACAGAAAACAGTCAATTCATTTCTTATGACTATGCTAGTAATATAAAGCATTTTTAAATAATTTCTATTGAAATAAGTTATTGCCAATTAATTTACAATAACTTATTTATTATGTAAAAAATATCAATTTAACATAATCGCATTGTGGGTATTTTCGCATATCCCCCCGAAAAATACTAATAAGGATTTAAAACCACTAATAATTAAGTGTTTAAACAATTAAATAAAAACAACTATAAAAATGGACATTTTTTAAAAACACATATTAATTGTTAAAAATAACAACTTTTACAGATAATATGTGTAAAAATTAATTAAAAAACAATATTTTTACAGACAACTATAATATTTTAAAATCCTTATTGATACATTTGGTCGATTGGGGCAAAAATACCCAAGTTCACACAAAAAATAATAACTTTTGTTTTTGTATGCATCTAATTGTAGTTGTTCTAAGTCTTGCAATGAATATTCTTTTTGAAATTAACAACTAAGAGTTTTTTTATACCATTAAAAATAAAATTATTGAAATAAGCAACCAATTTTAATAAAATAAATATATTAAATCACTAAAATAAAAGACGAGATTAATATATTCAACAAAGAATATAAACTCAATATAAAAAATAATTTGATTAGTTTATATATTAAACTATGGAGAAAGGAGTTAACATAGAAATGGAAAACAAAACATTTGATTTTACAGATTCAATAAAAAAGTTATTAAGTATATGGCTCATGAAAAAGAATTTTTTAAATAATAATGAAAAGAAATTTTTTTTTAACATTGGATGTAGATATTTAAATAATGTTGATACTCTATATTCTGTTAATGAAATTATTTTAACTGGAAAAGAACATTTAAAAGATGATACTTTAGTTTTTTCTATTGAAAAAAATGAAATTGAAATTAAAAATAATAGTAATTCTTTAAAACTAGATTTAAAATTATTTAGAAATATCTTAATAGGTATGATTGATATACTAGAAACAATGTATCCACTTGGAACTGTAGTTGAATTAAAAAAAGAATTTTTTATTAATCATATCCAAATTGAAAAAGTAAATAGATTATTGATAATTATTACAAAGAGATTTCTGTATAAAGAAAATGAAAAATCATACTTTCCTTATGCAGGAATTGTATATCCAATAGGAGATATTAAACAAAATGAAGTATTACATTTTACGTCACCTTTAATTGAAAATATAGTTCATAAAGGTTATTCAGATATTCAAGATGAAGCATATATCTATTTTATGAAAAAAGAACTTATTATAAAAAATAGTATGCATTCATATAGTTTTTCAACAAAAGAAGAATTAGAAAAGTTGGCAAGAAAACAGAATAGAAAGGATTGGAATAAATGAGTAAAGATAAAATAAATATAAATTTTGACGAACTAGATTCAGCACTGGAAAAATTTAATACAGCAATTTCAAAATTCGAACCATATTCAAAAAACTTTATTAAAGATACAAGCAGTGCATTTGATGGATTTAATTCAGATTTTATCGATAAAATGAAGAGTTTGTTAGACAATATGAAAGATACAAAAGCACCTAATTTAGTTAAAAACTCAAAAGAGTTTTATTCTATAACAAAACAAGTAGTGAATGATTTTAAAGAAATGGATAATGAGACTGCGAAAAAGATGAAAGGTGAAAAGTAGGTGTTAAAATGTTTAATTCAATGTGTAGTTCAAATGAAGCTAAAACAGCAATAAAAAATTTTATAGTTGAAATTGAAAATAAAAAAAAGAAAATGGATAAAAATTTTAAAGAAATGGATTTTGAGAATGCTAGTGCAAAGGAAGAAATGAAAGCAACTATAAATGAAATAAAAGGAATATGTGATAATCTTATTAGCAGATTAAAAGAATATAAATTTTAATAATAAGGTAGGAATTTACTATGAAACGAGATTTAAAAATTAATTATGATATAATAGATGATAAAGTTCAGAAAATAAAAAACTACCTTACAGCATTGGAAGACATGAAAAATTCATATACAAATATACTAAATATTTTAGAAAACAGCGAATCAGAAACAATAGATGAATTAAAAAAATTAGTTGAAAAATTAAAAGTTGATATAAAAAGTTGTTATGGAGAATTAAAAGATTTAAGGAGTATTCTTACAGGATATTCAAGAGATATGCAAGCAATAATAAAACCTGTAAATAAAAAGAAAATGATGAGGGTAAGTAGAAACGATATATATTGGAACCTTCGCTCTGTAAAGAATGCAGCTTTATATATTAATGGTAATAATCTTTTAGATAAAATTACAAGAAACTATGGTTTAGTTGGTACTAATTATTCAGCTATTGGTAATACAGAAGTAGAAAAAGCTAAAAAGAATTATACGACTATTCAGAAGATAATTAAAGAAGAAATTCCAGTATACTCAAGAAAAATAAATGGAAAAATAAATGAATTAGATAGAACATATAAAAAAGTTATAACTTATGAAAATAAAGATGATGAATATAAAGTCAAAGCAGATAAATTATATGACAAATATACAGATTCAATGGAATTACTAATAGATACACTTGAATCAATAGATAAATTTTTAGGAGATGTAATAGATGCTATTATAGATACACTTAAAGATCTTGTATTAGGTATAGTAGGACTTGTTTTTGGTTTGTTAAAACTAGAGGTAAGTGTGTATGTAGCAATTTTCACAGCACCATTTGGAGTAACTCCTAAATGGGCTACTGAAACTATTGATTCTACAGGAGAGATGGTTTATAGTATATTAAATGATCCGTTTATACTTGTTGAAGGACTTGCCCAAGGAGCATCTGACACTATTGAAGAAAAAGGAATTGTTTATGGTGTTAGTTATGTTGGCACGAATGTAGCTATTGATATTCTTTTAACAAAGGGAGCAGGAAAGTATTCTAAATTAAATAAAGTTAGTAAAGGTCTTGAAAATGCAGATGATATTGCCGATTTATCTAAGGTAGATGATATAGATATATTAAAATCATCACAAAAGAAAATTGATGATTATGTTAATGAAGACCTTGAAAAAATATTAAGTACTGAAAAGAAAAATTTAAGATTGGATGATAGTGTAGAATTACAGAGTCATGATGAATATATAACTGAGTTAAGAAAGAAAGGTGAAAAAAATCCAGAAAATATTACTGGTTACAATGATGGAAAAAAATCCTACATAGATATGGGAGGGCCAAATCCAGAAGAAACACTAATACATGAACATGTTCATCAGTTATCAGCAAATGATACTAATAATATGCTTAAAAGAGGAATAGCTACTCTTGATGATTCATCAAATTATAAATGGAAAAATAAAGAGGTAAATGAGGCTTTAACAGAATATTATACAAAAAATATAATGAGAAAAGAATATCCTGTTGAACCAGCAACTGCTTATGTGAATAATATGAAGCGAATAGAGCGGATGGAAGAAGTATTTGGAAAAGATATATATAAAGAAAGTTATTTCCAAAATAAACCTGAATTAATTATTGATAAATATGAAAATGTTATAGGTAAAGGCAAATGGGAAAAAATTTCAAAGGCTTTTGATGATTCATTAGATTTTGAAAATTTAACAAAGCGTAAAAGAAATAAAGCAGATAAGTTAGCTAATAAATTAGTAGATAAATTTATAAATAAATCAACAAAGAAAGGGTGGTTTTGGTGAAATATGAATTTAGTAATAAATACTCAGCAAAAATTTATGATGAACTGTTATTAATCGCAATAGAAGGAATAAAAGATGATAAAAAAATATTTATTGAAGGTTTTAAAGAATATATATTTGAGCGTTATGATGAGTTATTTATAGAATTTAAAGAAGAAGATGGATATACTGAGAATGAGCTAATTAAAAGTATGGAGCAATTTATTGATATTGAAAAAAAAGAACTCGGGGATATGGGAGATGTTTATAAAAAAGCTAAATTTTTAAAAGATGAGGCTTATGAAGAATTAATGGATTTATCAGGAAAAGCACTTGGTTTAGCAAAAAAAGTATATAGAACAAAGAATATAATTAATGATGATAAAGAATATAATAAAAAAATAGAAGTACTAAAAATTTCTATTGATGAGGTAAAAGATTACAATTTAGTTAGAGCTAAAAATTTATTATCAGAAGGGATAATGGATTTATCATTTGCATATGGAAAGTCTAAGTATACAAGTCTTCGTTTAGCTAGATGGATTTAGAGTAAAAATATACTTTAAAAGAAGTAGAAAAATATCTTATAGTATTCAAGTTATTAAGAAAAAAGAAAACAAGAATGGGAGGATACTATAAAATAATGAATAAAGATGAATATTTTAAAGATTTACAATCAGAAAGTTCTGATACATATATCAAAGATACTATTGGTTATAATGATGGGAAAACATCTCATATAAGTAATGATGCACCAAACACAGAAGAACTTATGATACATGAACATGTACATAAATTATCAAGTAATGATGATGATATTATATTACGTAGAGGAATATCTATTAGGAATAAATTAGTACAAGAAGATTTTAGTGATTTACAAGTTAACGAAGCATTAACAGCTTATTTTACAAAACAAATTATAGGCAAAAAATCCCCTGCTAAACCGACAAATATTTATTTAGACAATATGGAGAGAATGGAGCGAATGGAAGAGATATTTGGAAAAGAACTGTATAAAAAAGGATATTTTCAAAATAAACCTGAATTAATTATTGATAAATATGAAAATGTTATGGGTAAAGGCAAATGGGAAAAATTTTCAAAGGTTTTTGATGACTCATTGGATTTTGAAAATTTAACACAGAACCAAAGAAATAAAGCAGATAGATTAGCTAATAAATTAGTGGATAAATTTATAAATAAATCAACAAAGAGAGAATTGTATTAGTAGTAAATACTCAGTTAACTGGTTGCAAGTTATGAAACTAAAAAGTACTTTTAATTTGTATATTACGTCAGAAAATATGACAATAAGATAATTTGACTGAAAATTCAGAAAAAACTTCAGAAAAGTATGCAAGCAAGAATTTTTGGATAAACTTAACTAAATACCCTTTAAATAAACACTTTCAGGATACAATAAAAAATAGAATGTACTAAGATATTAACTTACTATACTATGTTAGGTTATAATTTTCTAATTGAAATTTAAATATAAATGGGGTACCGACCCAATGTTGTCAACTTAAACTTTATCCATTGGTAATACTAGGATTTCATAATATTTTTTAAATATTAGAACATGCTAAAATAGCATGTTGGGCATAAATACCCAATTTGAGGTAACTGCATGGTTTCTACAATTATCTGGAGTGGTAAATTTTATAGTACTCATAGTAAACAAAGTACTATTTTTTATTGTGTTTTTTACATTACTTATTTATTATATGT
>JBDMZA010000472.1:0-17122 GCA_039770155.1 Clostridiales bacterium | reverse complement strand
GTCAAAAAAAAAAATTTATTAGCATGTGATTATAGTACAAGAACACAATACATTTGTTTATTTAGATGAAAAATAAACAGAAACAAATTGCTTGTATTTATACATAATTCCACATTCACTTTTTGAGTAATTTTATAAACTAAATTATTTTTCGTACTACAATAAATATGTAAGAATCATTTGAATTCATACTCGAGAATTAGATCTCATTTTTTGGATATACCTTAGATATTACTTATGAATTTAATAAAATATAAATAAAATGAGATTATAATTGCCAAACCAAATCTTACTTTTTAAATTGTATTAGATTCAATTACAATCCTATCTACCATAAAAACAAATATGAGGCAAACCAATAAGTTTTGCAACTCCAGATATTGTATTTCCAAAAAATGAATATTTTTTCTTATTGTCTTCTAAGTATTCATAAAGATTATTTATAGAACCATTTACAATCGTCGAACCTGTAAGTAGTACATAATCTGAGTTATCAATAAGTCTAAAGTTTTCTATTTTTCCATTAAGTACTTTTACACCAAATTTCATCTCATTAATATTTTTCAAATTTAAGTCAGAAATTAAAATATTTTCCGGTTTAAAATAACCAGATAAACTCTCCAACATTGCAGGTTGATATCCTACTAAACCAATTTTCCCACTTATATTTTTATCACATAACCAATCTATCAATTCTTTTGAGCAATTTTCCGGCTCCTCATTTTTACAATGAGAAGTTTTTTGAGCAAAGCCTAAATTTCTTAATACTGAATTCAATACTGCAATGAAAACTGCTCTATTTTTATTTTCACTAAGTGGCAAATTAATTAATTCTTTTAATGTTCCTTTATATTCATTTGGAGCATCTGTAAAAGCCTGCCCATAACTATCTCGAAATTCCGCTTCTATCATTACTTCTTTCCCTTCAATAATTGGAAAATCTTTTCTTTCTGTCACTCCTATAGCCTCATTTGAAGTAAGTCCTCTTACTGAAACTTCTATCTCTTCATTTAATAAATCATTCTCAATCAATATTTGATTAAATCTAATTTTAGCTTTTTTTAATAAATCCATATCTACCACTCCTTATTAAAATTAAATTGTTCTAATATGTTAATCTTTCAAAAAATTTAATTGAACTTAATATCACAACAGATATAATCAATAAAATAAATGCTACTGTAACAGCTTTCTCAATTTCACCTGTTGAAATATTTAAATAAATTGAAGACGTTAAAGTTTCTGTTTTAAACTTTGTAATACCTGCCAACATCATAGTAACTCCAAACTCTCCAATTGCCCTAGCCCAACTTAAAGAAATCCCCGATAATATCTTAGATAGGCTTATAGGAATAATAATTTCAAGCAGTATTTTAAGCTCAGTAGCTCCATCTACATTTGCAGCCTCTAACACACATTTATCTATTTCATCAAAAGAATTCTTAAATACTTGTACCATTAATGGAAAAACAACAACATACTGTGCTAATATTATTCCTAAAGGTGTATATACAAAATCAATTCCAATAAACTCTAGTTTATCTCCTAAAATCGGTCCACATAAAATTAAAAGGCTTACTCCTAAAAATAATGGAGGTATGACCATTGGCAGCGAAAACAATATTTCTATTTGCTTCTTACCAATAAAATTATATTTTGATAAAAAATATGATACAGGGAGTGCAATAAAAATTGTTATAATAATAGCAATTATAGACGTTATTAAACTCATTTTCAATGAAAACATAATTTCACTACTTAAAATCATTTTAAATAAATTAAATTGCTTGGTATATAAAATAGGACTAATAATTATCATTATTAGCATCAATACTACTGTTATTAGTATAGCCACTAAAAATAACTTAAAATAAAAATCTACTTTTTTTGTCATTTCAAACACCCTATTTCTTTTCTATTAATTCATAACCATTATTTTTAAATTCATCTACTCCATTATTTATAACAAACTCCATAAACTTTACTGCTTCACTTTTATCTTCTGAAAGTTCTAAAACACTAATTGATATTTCCTCAATAATATTTATTTCTTCTGGAATTTCTACTAGGGATAATTTATCTTTGTATTCAACATAATTTGAGTACCATGCAATTCCAGCCTCTGCTTCACCCAATGAAACTGCTAAAGCAACTTGATTTACAGTCCCAAAAGTAACTTTAACATTTTTATTTATCGCTTCCTTTAAATCTGTTTTATTAATCATTTTTTTACTAAGTTTACCTATGCAAGTATTTTCATCACCCAATGCTATGTTAATATTATCTTTACCTAAATCATCGAAAGTTTTAACTTTATCTTTCTCAAATTTAGAAACAACTAAAACTGGTTTATGATAAGCTACATTCTCTTCACTTATTATATAATTTTTACCATCTATATCTTTTAACTCATCTATAAAACTTGAATCACCCGGAATAAATAAATCTCCTTTTTTTGTCATTTTGATTTGATTTATTAATATTCCCGAACCACTATAAATAAATTTTATTTTAGTATCAGTCTTCTTACTATAATCATCTCCTATTTTTCCCATAACTTTCTTCAAACCAGCTCCACTATATATTAATAAAGTTTTATCCTCTTCTTTATTATTCGAACATCCTGCCTGAAAAAGTAAATATATTACAATAATACTTGCTACGCTCCTTAATTTAATCATAATCGCTTCCTTTTATCAAATATTAATCACTTTATGATTCGTTTTATTACTTTTTGTTTAGTTTTGTCATCGTTTAAATTATACTATTCAAAACATTTCATGTCAATACATGATAAAATATTATATTTTTCAAATTAGACATAATATTAACTTGGGATAGGCAAAAAAAAACATCCAATTCTTTTCACCTGAAATTCGCTTAAAACATACGAATTCATTCTTAAGAATATGGATTTATTTTTTGGCTATCCTCTAGCATTTTTCTAAAAAAAATATTTCACCAAAGCAAAACATACTTAAATTAAATGTTTATACTTATATAGTTTATTTGTATAATATATAGTAACGTTATATATGTTTATGTAACAAATTTTATAATACTTTTTCTATTTTTATCATTTGTTTACCACCAAATCATTAAGCTTTATTATACAATTTTAACATTATATTTTTAGCATGTGTATTTTTGTTTTTTAATTCTTATATATATTCTTAGGTCAATTATAATATTTTTCTTATAACAAAATCATTAACTATTTTCGTACTTTTTCGTTTTTTATTTCTATACATACCTATAAATAAATTCATTATAAAACTCATTAAAGCTTTACCTAAAATAGACAACAAACCAATAAAAGGACCAAAAGAAATAGCTGCCATAAATACTATTAAAATATCACACAAAAATAAAGTGGTTCCCATTTCAATTCCAGTTTTTTTATTTAAAATTTTGGCTCCAATATCTGTTCCACCTGTAGATGAATTTTTTATAAAGATTAATGTCATGCTTATACTTGAAATCATAATTCCAATTAATAAACTTAAATAAACATTATCAATTATATTTATTTTGTTTAGTGGTACAATATATTCAAATTTCCAAAATACAAATGATAAGAAAAAGCTACCATATATAGTTTTAAATCCAAAATCATTTCCAATAGTAAAAAAAGATAATATTATAAGTAAAAAGTTTAAAATTGTCATAACTAAACCAATATTTAATGATGGAAAAGTATTATTAACTATTGCAGCAATTCCACTTAATCCACCTAATATAATCCCTTTTGGAAACAGAAAAAAATAATAAGCTGAAGCCCCAATTATTATAGCTATACTAATTATTATATAATCACTTATTATTTTTTTTGTTGATAACAAGAAATCTACATTTTTATAATTAATATTATCCCAAACCATTGTATTACTAATAAACATATGCTTTAATACCTCCCTTAAATAATACCGAATTTTTTCATTTAAAGTTCACTTAAATCATGTGAATTCATACTATAGAATCAGAGTTTATTTTTTAGATATCCCTTAGTATTTTTTTAGTTTATATACTTGATTATACTGTATTTAAAAGATAGGATTTCTCAATATATTTTTTTCTATTTGAAATATTCCTAAAATTTTTATAATATAAATTTCTAATATGTTTATTAATGAACAAACTTGAAATAACATTATATGGAAGCGAATATGCGCCTTCTACTATTCTAATACAATTTTTACTACCACACTCACATTTAAAAGGTTTATCCATTATCCATTCAGTTGACGGGTAAAAAAAACCCAATTCATCTCCGATTTGGATGTCTCGAATTGCATAAGTTTCACCTTTTGTTACTTCTATTACAAGATTAGGATTACAACTATGATTTAGCAATGAGTGAAATGAATCTAAGAAATGCTTATTAATTCCGCATTGCACAGTTTGAAATGTTTTTAAACTACTTGTATTATTGAATGAAATTTTTGATAAGATAGTTCCTTTTGAAATAAACCTATTTGCAATCAGTCCTTTCCCTTTAGTATTTTCTGATAATTTCCACATATTATATAGCCCCTTTTTATAGATTATAATAGGCCATTAAAATATTAAACTACAATTTACCAATAAATAGCTTTGAAATTGTGAAGTTTTATTGTATGCTTTAATGTTATACATAATTAGAAAATAAACTAATCAACTTTTAAAAAAAAATTCGTTAAACCATCGATATTTTCAGAAAAAAATTGTCTTATGAAATTTTTGATTATGCCTTAGGGATAGCCAAAAAATAAACTCTAATTCTCGAGTATGAATTCGGTATTATTTTTTAGGCTCTCCTTAAACATTTCAACATTTACAAAATATACATAACTAACTATAAAATAACTATATACCTACATTAAGTATGTTTTCAAAACTATATACAAATATATGATTAACTATAGTGATGTAATCTAATTATAACAGTAAAAGAACAAACTAAAATTTTTATTTGAAATTCATTCCTATAACACTAATACAATTATAAATTCTGATTAGTCAAGTAAAATCGCATGTTAATATCTTAAGAACTATGGTGAATATTATACAGTAATTTATGTATTTTATTTTAACAAACAACTTAATGTTTTAAGTCAATTTAATAACTATCTTATTTCTAAGTACTTATCATTCCATAAATTAACCAATTCACCTCTTTACATATTATAATCATCAAATATATATGCAATTTGTTTTTCCATCAATCACAAATCTGCTATAAAGTTTTGCCAAAAACAACCATATGTTGACCTTTATCTAAGTAGTCTTCTATTCCTCCAACTTTCATAAATCCATAACTCTCATAAAATTTCCTTGCTTTCTCAAAATCATCTGTTGTATAAGTTTCAACAAGGAGTCTTTTGAAACCACTTTTAACAGCATAATCTTCAATATATAACATCATATTATATCCTATTTTAAGGCCTTGGTATTTTGGATTCACAGCAAACCAACCAAGCCAAGTTGTATGAGGAGAGCCCCAAATATATGTATGTATACCAACTATTCCAACAGTTTCCCCATTAATACAGGCAATAAAATATTGTCTGCCATCATCTTGTTTATTTTCCTGAGAAAAAAAATGAAAATTAATTGTCTTCCTTGCCCATTCTCCTTCATTTTTATTCATTGATATTGATATAAGTTCAACAACTTCTTCAATTTTATCCTTATTCATTTTTTTTATATTTAGAGTATTTTCGTTTTGTGGATTGCTCATTTCAACTAATCTCCTTCTATTATCTTTTTTATTCTCCCTTAGTATCTAGCATTTGTTCATATTAACTTTATATTTTTTTTGAATCATTGTAAAAATCCATTGAAGCTATGGATTAGAACAAATTAAATTTTTACTTTGCCTTAATAATTATATAATTACCTTCTAGACAAAATTCGAAACACAATATAATTCATTTTAATTCCCTTTATCTCTTACATACTATACAAATTCATGTCAAGCATTAAATTTAATTACACAGTTCATAAAATTCTGCATAATAAAAAGGAGTTTAAATTTTTATTCAGACTCCCTTTTACCATTTCAAGTTCAATGAATTTCCTTATTAAATCAAGTTTGCTCCAAACTATAATTTTATTCCTACATTATACATAAGTTTAGCAATTATCTTATCAATAGAAATTGTTCTGCCATCAAGTAATGTTTTTGCTGCATTTAGTAAAACACGTACATCAAACTGACCTTCATAAACAGGAGTAATCTGTTTATCTAGTTTAAGTAGTGTATAAACGGCCATCATTGCCGAACGCACTGAGTATTCTACTGTAAATACACAGTCATTTGGAATTTCTGAAAACTGACCTAAAAATGCTAAGTTAGTAGAATTAGTAGGTATTACTTCTGGACGATCACCTTTACTTCTTGGCATAAACTGGCTTGTTATATATGGCATCATGCAGGGTATAACATTTGAATTTGCAAGTATTTGTGGAATTTGTTGCTGTAAACCCATGTGATATAAAAGCTCAGTAAATAACTCTTCACCAGTACAATCACTCATTTTTTTCTTGATAAAATCTCCTTCATTATCTGGAAATAATCCATATGCCCACAATACCTGCACATTTTCAGGTTGATTTATAAAATGTGGTTGTTTTGGTGTTACCCAAGACATAAGCCAACTTGAATCCTTTATTGTAACAACTCCACCCATACCAGGTTTGTCTTCAGTAAGTTTTAATAAATAATCAAATACTGTTGTATTGTCTGTCATTGTTACTGTAAAAGAAAGCCATTTAGACTTATCGATATCACCAGCAAATACTTCTGGATTACCAAAATCAGAACTTTTTTTAGCTACTTTTTCCCATAATGACCAACAGCCTCTTTCACTTTGACTTTTATTAATTACTGCTGGTGTATGCATATTTCCAATTGTAGAATTTTCAGTCATTGAACCATTTGTAAAAAATACAAGATCATCTATTGTAGTTTCTATTATTTCATCTATACCATTTCTATTTATATAAATTTTTTCTACAGTTTTTTCAAAGTCTGTAACTTTTATATCCAAGTCTACTACTTCTACACCAAGTTCCATGGAAACACCCTGTTTTTCTAGCCATGTAATAAGAGGAAGAATCAATGAATCGTATTGATTATATTCTGTATGAAGGATTCCTTCTAATTGATTCATCCCACCTATCAAATGCATAAAACGAACCATATATCTTTTAACTTCCAATACACTGTGCCAATTTTCAAAAGCAAACATTGATCTCCAGAAATACCAGAAATTTGTTTCAAAGAATGAAGGTCTAAACCATTGTTCACATGTTGCATTACCAATATCATTATCATGAGTTATAACAAGTTTGTTGAGTGAAAATATATCCTCAATACTCAACTCATATTTTGAAAAGTCAGCTTTTTGTCCACATTTTTCAACCATTCTACAGTGAGATACAATTGGTTCCTCAATGTTAAATTCTCTAAACTCATCTAAAACTGTTCTTTCTGGATTTTTCAGCGAAGGAATGAATCCATACAAATCCCACATACATTCCATCCTCGATTCTAGTTCCCTTCCGCCTCTAGCAATATACCCATCTACTGGATTACCTGAACCATCCATACTTCCACCTAATACATTCAATTTTTCAAATATATGAATATTTTTAGCTGGCATATGACCATCGCGAATAAGAAAAGCCGCTGCTGAAAGTGATCCAATACCACCACCTATTAAGTATGCACTTTTTTTATCAATACTATCCTGTTCTACAGTGTTAATTTTTTCATAATTCTTCATTATAAACATCCTTTCTAAGAAAATACTATTATAAACTTACTATATTCTCTAGAAAGTAATGTTTCAATTTACAGATTATATAAATAGTAAGATTTCTTTACATATCGTACTAATTGTAAAGTACTATTATTTTCATTTCTTAAATCTCTCTAGTGATTTAAGAATATTTCCATCCATTATAACAGATACATCATTTAAAATTTTTTCAGGAGCTACTTCCATATTATTTTCCATCCAATTTATCGCTAAAGCAACAAATGCGGGAGTATAAAACCTTGAAATAAATAATTTATTTTCTTCTTTTACTTTCATATCAGCAGATAATTCATCAATTATTTTATTGAAATATCTTGATGTATTTTCATACAAAAATTGCTCTATCTGTTTTCTTCCTAATGATTTTAAGGTATTCATGCAAAAAACTTTATTTTTCAATATATATCTTAAAAACTCCAAATATGCATCTTTCCAAGAATCATAAGACACATTATTCTTTAAATACTCTATAGCTTCATTATTGTATATCCATCCTAACAACTCATATACATCTTTAAAATGGTAATAAAATGCCTGCCTTGTTAAACCGCAGGAGCCAACTATACTCTGTATAGATATTTTATTAAGTGGCTTTTTTTCCATTAGTTGCTTCAAAGACATTGCCATTAAGCGTTTTGTTATATATGAACTTGGCATTCTAAGCTCCTTTAATGTAGAATCAATATTTACTATTTTATCAAAAGTATATGCTTTAGGATATCTAAAATATAATTTTTTTTATTCTGCTTTAATCAATATGTATACGTAATCAATTTTCAAACTATATACATATAAAATTAACTTTTTTTCTATAAGGCATAATCAAAAATTTCACAAGACAACTTTTTTTCTAAAAATGCCTATGCTTTAACGGATTTTTTTAAAAAGTTGACTAGTTTATTTTTTGATTCTGCCTAATGTCTATATTTACTTAACTTCATATAGTACTTTTTGTATGGCTTCATTCCATTGCTTTTTGCAAAGATTAATATTTTCTCTATCTTGTATAGGTGTATATATACGCGCTGTCTTTCTAAGCTTTTTAATATCTTCAATGTCTTTCCAAATACCAAATCCTAGTCCACCTAAATATAAGGCTCCTAAAATAGATAACTCCTGATATTTCGAACAATAAATGTTGACATCTAATAAATCTGATTGTAATTGCATCAAAAAAGAATCTTTACTTGGACCTCCATCAACATTAAGCCCTTTAATCTTTTTACCTGAGTCTTTTTCTATTAGATAAATCAAATCATCCACTTGATATGCCATAGATTCTATAGCAGCTCTTATAATGTGTGCTTTATTTGATTTTCTTGATAATCCAATAATAGCAGCTTTTGCATTCTGTTTCCAATAAGGAGCACCCAATCCAACAAAGGCAGGCACTATGTAAACACCTTCATTTGAACTAATGCTGTGTACATATGTATCTAGCTCTTCATGACTACTATACAATCCCAAGTTATCCTTAACCCACTTTAAAGTATCACCTGAACTATTAATCATACCTTCAAGAGCATATTTTACTTGACCATCTATACACCATGCAATAGAGGTAACAAGTCCATTATCAGAAAGAACCTTTTCATCTCCAACATACATCATTATGGAAGACCCTGTACCATAAGTCGCTTTGGCCATCCCTTCAACAAAACATTGTTGACCAAAAAGCGCACCTTGACTATCTCCAATAACACCTGAAATAGTTATAGCGCTTTCAGTAATCTTTTTTGGTTTTACTTCTCCAAAGTAATCATTTGACGATTTTATTTTTGGTAACATCCATCGCTTCACACCAAAAATGGATAGTAATTCATCATCCCAATCTAATTCATGAATATTAAATAACATGGTTCGACTAGCATTTGTATAATCTGTCACATGCTCCTTGCCATCAGTCAACTTAAAAACAAGCCAAGAATCAATAGTCCCAATACATAACGTTGAACGTTTAATAGCATCTTTCACTTCAGGAACATTATCTATAGCCCACTTTATTTTACTAGCTGAAAAATAAGTATCCAATTTTAGCCCTGTTTTTTCTTCAATTATTTTCTCATAACCTTGATTTGCCAAAGTTTCACATATAGATACACCTCTTCGACATTGCCATACCAATCCATTGTATAGTGGTTTCCCCGTTTCCAAATCCCACAATGCAATGGTCTCTCTTTGATTTGTAATAGATATTCCTGCCAATTTATTTATATCAATAGATGTTTTTGCAATAACTTCCTTAGCAAGATATATTGTATTATTATATATTTCCTCAAGGTTATGTTCTACCCAGCCAGGCTTTGGGTAATATTGTTTGTGTTCCTTAGATACCTTTCCAATAAATTGACCTAGTTGATCAAGTACAACAGCTTTTGTTCCTGTTGTACTTTGATCAATTCCTAATATATATGTTTTATTCATACCAAAGTCCTTTACTTAATTTTTATGTTTTTCAAAATAGTGCTTTTTAAATTTTTTATAGAAATACCATAATAATTAAACACTTCCTTAGACGTACCTGTTATAACTGTTTCATCTGGTATTCCAATAACCGTAACTGGAACTGGATGGTTTTTAGCTGTCACTTCTGAAACAGCACCACCAAGACCTCCATAAATACTATGTTCTTCCAATGTAATAATATGACCAGTTTCTTTAGCTGCTTTAATTATAGCTGCTTCATCTAATGGTTTTAATGTATGCATATTTAAAACACGAACAGATATATTCTTTTCAGTTTTAAGTTCAAGTGCTGTATCAAGAGCAATTTTAACAGTCTCACCACAGGCAATAATGGTAATATCATTACCTGAATGCAATTCATTTGCTTTTCCAATAGTATAATCAAAATCTGTTGATTCATATACGTCTTCAACAGGATTTCTTCCAATTCTAACATAGGTTGGTCCTGTTCTATCAAGTAATGCTTCCACCATCTTTTCTGTTTCAAATCGATCAGCTGGAAGAATAACAGTCATATTTGGAATAGCCCTCATCACAGCTATATCTTGTACTGAATGGTGACTCATTCCAAGTGCTCCATAACTAACACCACCACTAATACCAATTAATTTAACATTTGTATTTGAATAAGCTACATCTACTTTAATTTGCTCTACACTACGCATACTCAAAAAACATGCTGGAGATGCAACAAAAGGAATCTTTCCAACAGATGCTAGTCCTGCTGAAACACCAACAATACTTTGTTCTGCAATACCAGTTTCTATAAATTGATCTGGATAAGCACTCGCAAATGGACCAAGCATTGCAGAACCTCTAGAATCACTTGTTAATACAACAATATCACTGTTATTTTTTGCATACTTCATTAAGGTATCATTAACAACTTTTCTATTAGGTATTTTATTCATTTATTTCCTCCTCGCCAGCTTCGAGTTCAGCCAAAGCTTGTTCATACTCACTATCTGTTGGAACCTTATGATGCCATTGTGTTTGATTTTCAATAAATGAAATACCTTTTCCCTTTGTAGTATTTGCAATTATTAGTGTCGGTTTACTTTTTGTAGTTGAACATTCGTCAAAAGTTTTTACTAGAGACTCCATATCATTACCATTGATTTCAACAACCGACCAACCAAAAGATTTCCACTTTTCATTTAAAGGATCAAGTCCCATAACATCCTCTGTAGAACCACTTATTTGTAGACGATTTCTATCAATTATTCCAACTAAATTATCAAGTTTATAGTGGGCTGCAAATATAGCACCTTCCCATAAAGAACCTTCTGCTTGCTCACCATCACCCATTAATGTGAAAACTCTAAATTGTTTTTGATCCATTTTTGCTGCAAGTGCCATACCATTTGAAACTGAAAGACCATGACCAAGTGAACCTGTATTCATCTCTACGCCATTAACTTTATTATTTGGATGTCCAATCAATTTTGATCCAAAATTACTATAAGTTTGCAAATCTTCTTTAGGAAAAAAACCTTTATCAGCTAATATACACCATAATGCTTCTACTGAATGACCCTTACTTAGAACAAATCTGTCGCGATTTGGATCTTCATGATTTGTCGCATCAATTTTCATAACATGATAATAAAGTGCTGTCATTATATCTGTAGATGATAGTGATCCACCTGTATGTCCTGTTTTTGCATGATATATCAATTTGATAATATCTTTTCTAATTTTATTAGCTTTTTTTTCAAGTTTCCTTATTTCCATTTAGCTAAACCTCCATTCAACCAATCAATAATGGATTCTTCGTCGGTGTCTACTAAATCAAGTTCTATCCCTGGAAGATATTTTGTAGCTTCATAAAGAACTGGTATAATATCACTATGAATACCTACACAATGATGTACATAAGGACCTTCAACAAGCTTTCTTTCCCATCTCAACCAGTTATCAACTTCAATCCATACATATGAACCTCTTGTGTATTTACCTTCAATACCTTTTGCATGTCCCATAAATAGTTTATATTCACCATGATCACCATCAAATCTCACAATAGTCATATCACCACCTTTAATTTTAACTTCATGAGTCCCTGGTGCATGATCTTCGAATAAGAAATGATTTGATGCTTTAGCATTACATCCTTCACATCCTAAAGAAACAGGAAAATTACCACAATGAAACAAAAGTTCACCATTATCATTACTTGTATGTCTAACAGTTAAATCAGCAAAAAATGTTGGTGTTTGTCTCATAGCCGCTTCTTGAGTCATAATAGATGTGATTGCTCCATGTATATCTGTTTCACAAGTCACTGGTATATATTCGTCTGTCAATAATGCATTTGCTAAGCATGGCATTAAGTGCATACTATCTTGAAGCGCTGACCAACATTGAATAGCAATTGCACTACAACCATTTTCAGTTGCTAACAATTTCATTGCCACTTTTAGCGAGGCAATTTTTCTAATATCTTCTTTTTTAATGCTTGATGTATCTAGTTTATTAACAATTTTTTCTACTGTTGAAGCAACTTCTTTATCTTTAGAAACAAATAATTCATCTGTCTTATTCTTAATATCAACTAATGTTATAGGATGAATTTCAATACCAAATTTTTCTAATAATTCACCTTCATTAACCATCATTGTCCAAAAACCTGCTGGTCGTGTTGATATTTGTAGTATTCTAAGCTTTTTAAACGCTTTTACTACACTAACTGCCCCGATAAAATTTCTTAAGCCCCTCTCAAAAATTGGATCATCTAATCGAGTATTTGGAACATAAGTAAATGGAACATTAAATCTTCGAAGAATTTTACCTGTAGCAAATAAACCGCATTGAGTATCTCTAAGTCGTGTTCCATCTTCAAGCGGATCTTCATCTCTTGGTCCCCATAACAAAACTGGTTTACCTACACCTTTAGCCACTCGACAAACTGTATTTTCAGTTCCAAAATTTGTATGTGGAAAAAACACAGCATCTACTTCTTCTTTTTTAAATAAATCAATAATTTTGTCTGCATCCTTATCATTATCAAATAGCAGACCTTCTGAGTTTATCGATTCAATATCAATAATTTCAATCTCACCCATACCACGAAGTTTTTCAACAACAAGATCTTTATACTTATGAGCATCTTCTTTACTAAAGACAAATCGTCTTGTTGCTGCAATTCCTATTTTTATCATTTATTTCTCCTTAAGATATATTTTATTGGTTTATAATTTCTTCAGTATTCCTATTAATCTTTAACTTGTTGGGCTAAAGCCATTTTTGCTTGAAGTTTTCTTTGTGACATATCTGTAATAACTGCTATAACAATAACCATACCTTTTATTACCATCTGCCAAAAAGATGAAATTCCCATCATAACCATACCATCGTTAAGAACACCTATAATAAAGCCTCCAATTACAGTACCTCCTATGGTACCAACACCACCAGACATAGATGTGCCACCAAGAACAGCTGCCGCAATAGCATTCATTTCCCACGTTTCACCTGTTGCAGGATGAGCTGCAACCAATTGAGATGCAACAATTAGTCCAACAATTGATGCACATACACCCGAAAAAATATAAACGAATATTTTTGTTTTTCTTATCTCTATTCCAGATAGTTTAGCTGCTCTTTCATTTCCTCCAACTGCGAAGATATGCCATCCTAATGGTGTTTTTTTAGTAACATATATAGCTAAAAATATGAGTAAAACCATAATCCAAATTGAATAAGGAATATTTAAAAAGGTCCCTGCACCAAGTAGTTCAAATCCAGTGTTTCCAAGTTCTGATTTTCCAGAAAGATTCGGAAAAGTTTCTCCTCCAGACCTTAAAAGAGCAGCTCCCCTTGCTACATACATGGTTCCTAATGTTGCAATAAATGCTGGAACTTTCATGTAACTGATCAACCAACCATTTAAAAATCCAATCACTATTCCTACAAATAATGATAGTATAATGATAAGTGGAATACTCAAAAAGACTGTATATTCACCAAAAATAATACCTTTATAAATCAAACCACCTGAAATCATAGCTGTTAAACCAATAATTGAGCCTACCGATAAATCAATCCCTCCACTGATAATAACTAATGTCATACCAAGTGCAATGATTGTTGTTATAGCAGAGTGTTTAGTTACTAGTATTAGAGATTTTGCTGATAAGAATCCTGGCGAAATCATACTAAACACTAAAATAATGACAATAAGTGCAATCAATGTTCTACCTTTAAGTAATACCATACTTATTGACACATTTTGTATATTACTTTTTTTCATAATTATAATCTCTCCTCATCATTTAGTGTCCAGCATAGGATGAATCTACCAATAGCTGTTCTGTTACTTCATTATTTGAAAATGTTCCTGTAACTGCACCATTTGACATAACTATAATTCGGTCAGACACAGAAATAACTTCTTTTAAATCAGAACCAACAAAAATAATCCCTATGCCTTCTTTTGAAAGTTCATTCATTATTTTAAATACATCTTCTTTAGCACCAACATCAATACCTCTTGTGGGTTCGTCCATGAACAAAACTTTTGGTTTTGTTAACATCCATTTTCCTATAACAACTTTTTGTTGATTTCCTCCACTAAGTGACATAATTGAATTTTTATGGTCACCAACTTTGATATATAATTTTGATACTATATTTTTTACATAATCTTTTTCTTTCTTGGTATCAATTCTTAGCCATCTATATAATTTTTCTAATATTGATAGAGTAATATTCTTCTCAATTGACATAGTTTGAATTAAGCCTTCACCCTGTCTGTCCTCTGGAATATGTCCTAACCCATTTGCTATCTGTTGTTTATTGTTTCGTGGTATAATTTTTTTACCATTAATTGATATTGCACCATCAACCTCAGGGTGTAATCCCATAATACTTTCAATCAATTCTGTTCTTCCAGCACCCATCAATCCATATAATCCTAGAACTTCACCAGCTTTTACATTTAAATTAACATGATCAACTAAGTAACCTCCACCTAATTTGCCTAAACTAAGATCATGAGTTTCAAAAATAATATCTCCAATAATTTTATCATGGTCAATGTATGTTTGTTTTGTGCCTTTACCTACCATTTTTCGAACAATCCAAGGAACATCTATAGACTGTACCTTTTCTTCTTCAATAACCTTTCCATCCCTTAATACAGTAACATAATCACCAATTTTCATAATTTCTTCAAGCCTATGAGATATATATATAATAGATATACCCTGACTTTTTAGTTCATCAATAAGTCTAAATAATATCTCAACTTCAGAATTACTTAATGATGATGTTGGTTCATCCATTATTAGAATTTTCAAATTATCTTGAATCATAGTTTTTGCAATTTCAACAATTTGCTGTTGTCCAACTCTAAGATTTTTAACTAATGTATTTGAATCAATTGCATGTTCTAATTTATTCATAATTTTTGTTGCTTCCAAATGATGATATTTATTATTAAGCATTCCGTTTTTCATTTCTTCTTTTGCCATAAAAATATTCTGTGCGACATTTAACTCAGGAAACAAATTTAATTCTTGATAAATAATTCCTATTCCATGGGCCTGTGCTTCTTTAGTGTTTTTCAAACTTACTAATTGGTCATTGATATAAAACTTACCTGAAGTTGCTTGTTCAACACCTGCACATATTTTCATAAGAGTTGATTTTCCAGCTCCATTTTCACCTATAAGAACATTAACCTTTCCTTCATAAGTATTAAAATCTACACAATCAAGGGCCCTTGTTCCCGGATATTGTTTCAAAACTTGTCGCGCTTTAAGTAATATTTTATCCGACATTATTGACCCTCCCCAGCATTTAGTTCAACTGGTGTTACAAGTATGTCATCAAGATTTGCATAAGTGAAACATCCCATAAATGTTATATTTTTCCCAATATTTTTAGAATAGTCGTTATCAGAAATAGTTTCTGAAACTACTGTCGAGTTAAATTCTTTTGAAACACTTGCAAATTCAACTTGATTACTAAAATTATCAAGTTTTATAAAATCAAGTGAATCCCGAATACTACTACCTTTAATAACTGGTCCAATTTGTATTAATAAATCTGATTGACCATCAAATGGTTCCAAATCAATACTCATAACACCTGCACGTGATGAAGTATCAACATCTAAAGTTTTTCCATTTCCTTCAACTATAAATGTCCAATTACTTCCCATTTCATTTGATCCTAATCCATATTTTTCTTTAGCACTTACTTCATCATTTTTTAGATCTTCGACTAATTTTTTGATATCAACTTTTTTCTTATTATAGTAATCAAGTAGTTTATTATCCCAAACATCTTTTACAAATGCCTCTGAATCAAAATCATCACTTTCAAAATAAACTTTTGATGAACTATCTTCATTTGACTTTTCATTCTTAACTACAGTCCATGGTTTACACCCCACAAAAGACAAAACTACACAGCATATAATTACACCCAAGGATGCTTTCTTCATTTATAGTCCTCCTCATTAAATAATACCTAAATTCTGCGTGAAGATCTTTTAAAAATCTAAAAAATCAAATACATACTCAATTATGTAGATTTTATTATTCCACCTAATAAGTGCAAAAACAAAATCCTTGAACTAATGGATATTCAAAAAATAAACTCTAATTCTAGAATATGAATCCGCATGATTTAAGCGAACTTCAAACAAAAAGATTTCGGTATTATTTTTCAAATTCTCATAATTGGTATTAGACTGATATATTAAATTTGTAAAACATACGACGCAGAATTCGGATAATATATAATCTTAAGGCAGAATCAAAAAATAAACTAGTCAACTTTTTTTGAAAATTCGTTAAGCCATCGATATTTTCAGAAAAAAATTGTCTTATGAAATTTTTGAT
>JBDMZA010000471.1:0-11543 GCA_039770155.1 Clostridiales bacterium | reverse complement strand
AATTTTAACTATACTATGAATATAGAAAGAGAAATATATATGGAAAAATCAGATTTTAATGAATTTAAATTAAGTAAAGAAATACTGAAATCTTTAGAATTACTAAATTACAATGAGCCTACTAAAGTTCAAAAAAGATTTATACCAATAATATTAAAAAAAAATGATGTTATTATCCAATCTCATACTGGTAGCGGGAAAACAGCTACATTTGCTATTCCTGTTTGTCAATTTGTTGATTGGAAAGAAAATAAACCTCAAGCACTTATTATAACACCAACAAGAGAACTTGCTTTGCAAGTTAAGGAAGATGTTTTTAATATAGGTAGATTTAAAAGACTTAAAGTATGTGCGCTTTATGGTAAATCACCATTTTATATTCAAGCAAAAGAACTTAAACAAAAAACACATATAGTAGTTGGAACACCTGGTCGAATTAATGATCATTTATCAAGAAATACTTTGGACTTTTCAAATATTAAATATCTGATTATAGATGAAGCAGATGAAATGATGAAAATGGGATTTATTAAGCAAATACAATCAATAATTTCAGAGTTACCAACAAATCGATTAACAATAGTTTTATCAGCAACAATACCCAAAGAGATTAAAGATTTATGTTGCAAATATATGAAAAATCCTATACATATAGCTTTAGAGAATGAATTGACAAAAGAAGTAATAATACAGGAACAATATAAAGTTGATACAAATAAAAAGACAGAGGTTTTAATTAATCTACTAAAAGTTGAAAATCCTGATAGTTGTATGATATTCTGCAATACGCAAAAAAAAGTAGAAGAATTGTTTAAAGAGTTTACTAATAAAGGATATGAAAAAAATAAGTTATCTTTTTCAAGAAATAAATCACTGGATATAAAAGATTCTCATACAAATAAGACACAATATTATTTTTTTGGTCATCCATGTAATAATTATTTATGTGAAAGAATCCATGGTGGAATGGAACAAATAGATCGTTTTAAAATTATGAATAATTATAAAAAGTCAAAATTCAGATATTTAATAGCTACTGATGTTGCTGCAAGAGGAATTGATATTGATAATATTTCACTAGTTATAAACTATGATGTTCCTAATAAAGTTGAAAACTATGTTCACAGAATTGGAAGAACTGGTAGAATTGGAAACAAAGGAAAAGCAATAACTTTAGTTTCAGACTTTGAAGAAAAATTAATGTATGACATTCAAATGTATTTAAATAAAAATATAAGTATTAATAAAAAGCCAAATATAGAAAAAGTATTGAGTTCAAAAGAAGATTTTATAAAGAAAATCAACTTACCTACAAAAGTTAAAGAAGAAAAATCAATGAAAGTGAATAAAAATATTATTAAATTGCATATAAATGCTGGAAAGAAAACTAAAATGAGGGCTGTTGATATTGTTGGTACATTATGTAATCTTGATGATGTTGAAGCAAGTGATATTGGTATTATAAATATTATGGATATATCCACATATGTTGAAATATTAAATAATAAGGGAGAATCAGTTCTTACTCAACTTCAAACCAAAACAATTAAAGGCAGGTTACGTAAGGTGAATAGAACTGAAAGATAAGGAATTCAGAAAAATTATCTATATAATTAAAAAATTAATTACATCTCCATATCGTAGTATTTTACCCATTCTTGAGCTGAACCATCATATATTTTTACATTTTTATAACCTAACATTTCAGATAATACATACCATGTAGTACTCGCATAGCCACCAACTCCGCAATAAACTATTATTTCTTTATCTCTATCTAAGCCAACTGTTGAATAAACAGAGGACTTTATTGTTTGGATATTTTTATATGTTCCATCAGTATTCCAAAATGATGGGGCTGGTAATGATATTGCTGATGGTATATGACCGGGTTTATTCGCATATTCTTCGATTATTTCACCTAAATACACTTCTTTATCACGGGCATCAATAATTATAGATTTATTAATTTTTTCCTTAACATAATCAATTGAAACAAAGATATTATCATCTAGATCATTTTTATATGTTAATGGAATTTTGCTATAAGTTTCAGTAGTTATAGCTTTGCCCTCGGATAACCATTTTGAATAACCTCCATCTAAAATTGATATATTATTTAATCCTGCATATTTTAATGTACATGCGGCTCTTGTTGCCATAGCAAGAGAATAGGGAGGTTCATTTTCATTAGGCATTGATGCAATTAAAACTATGATTGAGTTTTTTGATATACCGTAATTACTTATTGTTTTGAAGAGCACTTCTTTTTCGGGTACTTCAAATAGTAAATCATCTTTCATGGTTATCCATTGCGAAAATGGGACCTCAAAAGGAATGTTAATGGAATTTTTGATATGACCTTCAATATATTGCTCAGAAGATCTGATATCAATAATGCAAAGATTGGGATGATCAATTTTGCAATTTAACCAATTTGTTGATATAACAGATCGGATTTCATTATTTGATAAACTACAACCTTTTGCAAAAGCCAAATTATTTGAAATCATAATTATACTTATTATAATTATGAAAAGTGTTAAAAATCTTTTAGTTGTCATTTAAATTTCTCCTTCAAGTATTTGAGAGTTATATGATAATTATAATATTATTTTTTAGGCTATCCTAAGAGAGTAAAACATTATCATTGTTAATTTTACTTCCTTTAATTCTGTGAAATTCATCAATTAGACTATCAACAGTAAGTTTCTTTTTATCTTCACTATTTATATCTAAAATTATTTTACCATTATCCATCATAATTAGTCTAGTACCTAAATCTATTGCTTGTTGCATGTTATGTGTTACCATTAGAGTTGTTAAATTGAATTTATTCACTATTTCCTTTGTTAAATTTGTAATTAATTTTGCTCTAGCAGGATCTAGAGCGGCTGTGTGTTCGTCCAAAAGCAACATTGATGGTTCTGTGAAAGTAGCCATCAATAATGATAATGCCTGTCTTTCACCACCTGATAAAAATTTGACTTTTGTATCTAAACGATTTTCGAGATTTAAATGTAATATTTTCAATGTTTCTTTGAAAAAACTTCTTCTTTTTTTTGTGACTGCAATTTTAAAAGTTCTGGTTTTGTTTCTTGAATATGCCATTGCCAAGTTTTCTTCTATTGACATTGATGGGGAGGTTCCCATATTTGGATCCTGAAAAACTCTTCCGATTAGTTTTGATCTTCTATATTCATATTCTATTGTTACATCAGAATCATTTATATAAACCTTACCTAAATCAGGATTTATACCACCTGATACAATATTCATAAGAGTCGATTTACCCGCACCATTACTTCCTATAATTGTTACAAATTCACCATTTTCAAGTTTTAAATTTATATTATTTAAAGCAATTTTTTCGTCTAATGATCCTTCATTAAAGATTTTATATACTTTTTCCAATTGAAGCATTTTAATCACTTCCTTCACTTTGAGAAATTTCAACTTTAGATTCTGCTTTATTAATATAATCATTTATTCTAAGTTCTTTAGATTTTTTATTTTTAAAATATCCAATAATCTTTGGTACTATTAAAGCTATAATCACTATACTTGCAGTAATTAATTTCATATCACTTGCTTCAAAAAAATCAATTCTCAGTGCAATTGCAACAATTATTCTATAAACAATAGCACCAACTATAACAGCTAAAGTTATTCGTGAAATTGTTTTTGTACCTACTATAGCTTCTCCAATTATAACAGAGGCAAGACCAATAACAATCATACCTATTCCCATACCTACATCAGAAAATTTGCTATATTGAGCATATAAAGCACCTGATAAAGCAACTAAACTATTTGATAAGCCAATACCAAATATGATTAAAATATTAGTATTTGCTGAAAAACTCTTTATCATTTTTTTATTATCTCCAGTAGCTCTTAATGCTAAACCAATTTCTGTTTTTAAGAAAATATCTGTAGTGAATTTTATTAATATGATTATTACCAACATAAAAAATATAATACTCCAGGTCTTTGGGGCTGGATCTCCTAAACCTACCATTGACCATAATTTATTTAAGACAACATCAATTTCTGTCCATTCCCAAATGGTTTTAATATTATCAAAAATCGTATTACTTTTCATTAAAGGTAAATTAGATCGTCCCATAATTCTTAAATTTATAGAGTATAAGGCTATCATCATCAATATTCCTGATAATAATGCATTTATTTTACCCACAGTATTCAATAAACCTGTGAAACAACCTGCTATAAATCCTACAATTAGTGCAATAATAGTTGAAAGAAATGGGTTTACATCAATAGCTATTAAAGAAGCTGCTACAGCAGCTCCTGTAACAAAACTTCCATCAACTGTAAGATCAGGGAAATCTAATATTCTAAATGAAATATATACTCCCAATGCCATAATTGCATATATGATACCTACTTCTATTGCTGAAAACATTGCTGTTGGCATTTTATATCATTCCCCTATTCTTCATAAAACTCACCTAAATCGGACCATTCTTCTTTGATTTTTATTCCTTGATTTTTGGCTGCTTTTTTATTTATTATTAAATTAAAATTCTTTGGATATTCAACATTTATTTCAGAACATGTTTTTTCACCTTTTAGAATAGGTATAGCCATTAAACCAGTTTCATACCCTAAGTCCTTATAATCAAAACCACTTGCAGCTACAGCTCCTCTTTTCATTGAATCAACATCGCTGGCGAATAATGGAATTTTATTGTTTTCAGCTATTTCTATTATGGCTTCTAAACCAGAAGCAACTGTATTATCTGTAGGCATATATATAGCATCTACTTTACCTATTAAAGATTCAGAAGCTTGTTTAACATCTGATGAATTTGCAACTGTTGTTTTCACAAGTTTACCACCTGCTTCTTTTACAAGTTCTTCAACTTTTTCAACTTGTACAAGTGAATTTTGCTCTCCTGAATTATAGATAATTCCAACTTTTTTAGCTTTAATTTCATCCATAATAAAAGAAACTGTTTTTGAAATTGCTTCTGGATGTGTATCAGATGTTCCTGTTATGTTATCACCTGGTTTGTCAAATGCTTCAACAAGCTCAGCACCTACTGGATCAGTAACAGCACTAAATACTATAGGAATATCTTTTATTGCATTAAAGGCATGTTGAGCACTTGGTGTTGAAATTGCTAATATTAAATCTAGATTGTCTCCGGCAAAATTTTTGGCTATTGTTTGGGAATTATTTTGGTCATTTTGAGCATTTTGAACATCATATTCTATATTTTTGCCTTCTTTAAAGCCATTTTCTTCAAGAGCTTTTTTGAACCCTTCGAATGTAGCATCTAAGGATGGATGTTCTACTATTTGGGTAACACCGATCTTTTTTGTTTCTTCTTTTTTACTTTCAGTATCTTCTTTGTCACAAGATACTAAAGAAATAGTAAATAGTAATATGAAAATTAAGATCTCCTTCTTCATAAAATACCTCCAATAAAATATTTTTTTAAACTGAGAATTTTTAATGAAATTATTTCTAATTTAATTATATTATCAAATTTTAACATTATAAACAAATAGAAATAAGAAAATTTACTTAGTTTTCTTACAAAAGTTTATTAGTTTTATAAAATAATACTATAGAATAATGTGATTTTAAAAATTAATAGCATAATTTAACATAATTTAAAACAAAAATATGATTGAAGAATTTGATTTCTTATTATACGATTATAGTTGAAAGGAGTTGGAGTTATGGCAAAAAATTTATTTTTAGCATCTACAAGTGCTAATACAGGAAAAGGTGTAGTGGCTTTAGGACTTATGAATGCTTTAAAATGTTTGGTACCAAGAGTTGGGTATATGAAACCTATTGGTCAAAAATATAAAAGAGGTGAAAATAATGACAAAGAATCAATAATGATAAAAAAGATTTTCGATTTGAGTGATGATTTAGATAATATAAATCCTGTGTCAATTAGTGAATTAGATGATTATTTTTCAAATGATGACAAAGAATCATTTTTTCAAAAGATCCAAAAATCTTATAAAACTATAGCAAAAAATAAAGATATTGTAATAATTGATGGAACTGATTATAAGGGGATGATGTCAAGCTTTGAGTTTGATATAAATGCTAATTTAGCTAATAATTTAAATGCAAGTGTTATAGTTGTAGAAGATGGTTATGGTAAGGATAACAATAAAATAATATGTGATATTATTACCAGTTTAGATTCTTTTGAAGAACATTCATGTGATGTGCTAGGAGTAATAATAAATAAAGTGGATCCTGATCAAGTGGATGCTTTAAAAAATTTAATTAAGAAAAAGGTTTCAAAAAATAAAATAGAATTTTTTGGGGCAATACCTTATAGTAATATATTATCCAAACCGAGGCTAAGTGATATCGCAAAAGTTCTTGAGGCAGATGTTGTTTTTGGAGAAGATAATTTAGATAATATTGCAGTTAATAATCAAATAGGTTCGATGAAAATTGAAAATATTTTAAAGTATTTAAAAGATGGATCTTTATATATTACTGGTGGAGATCGTGATGATGTTTTACTTGGATTGTCAGCATCTTATATATCCCTTTCCTTTCCAAATATATCAGGTATTATATTAACAGGAGGGTTTTTACCTCAAAAAGTTTTCTTGAATCTTATTAAGAGTTTACCAGGACTATCAATTCCAATATTAAGTGTCAAGACAAATACAATAGAAACAGCAAATAAAATAAATGCAATGGAAGTCCATATACCATCGTATGATTCAGAAAAAATTAATTTAGCAAAATCAATTATTCAAGAACATATTGATATCAGTAAAATACAAAGTAAATTGATGATAAAGAAAAAAGAAAAAAGAACTCCAGAAATATTTAAATATGAGATATTGGAAATGGCACGTTCTAAGAAAATGAAAATTGTTTTACCAGAGGGAGATGAAGAACGTACATTAAAAGCTGCAGATGTTGTTATCAGGAAAAATATTGCAGATATTATTCTCCTAGGAGATGAAGATAAAATTGCAAGAAAAATTAACAATTTAAATTTATCGTTGGATGGTAAAGTGGAAATAATAAATCCTGTCACTTCTGAAAAATTCATGGATTATACAAATACATATCTGGAAATTAGAAAAAATAAAAATTATACAAAAGATATTGCCATGGATCGTATGCATGATACAGTATATTTTGGGACTATGATGGTATATAAAGGAGATGCTCATGGATTAGTGTCTGGAGCAGTTCATACTACACAGCATACCATTAGACCTTCTTTTGAAATAATTAAGACTAAAAAAGGAATTTCAATTGCATCAAGTATATTTTTTATGTGTTTAAAAGATAGTATTTTAGTGTATGGTGACTGTGCTGTAAATCCAGAGCCTTCAGCAAATGAATTAGCAACAATTGCTATATCAAGTGCAGATACGGCAAGATCATTTGGAATAGAACCAATTGTTGCAATGCTCTCATATTCTACGGGGAAATCTGGGAAAGGTCCTGAAGTAGAGCATGTACGTAAAGCAACAGAAATAGTAAGGGAATTAAGACCAGATATAAGCGTTGAAGGTCCGATTCAATATGATGCGGCAGTTGATCAATCGGTTGCAAAGGTTAAACTACCTGACAGTAAAGTTGCTGGAAATGCTACAGTATTAATATTCCCAGATTTAAATACAGGAAATAATACATATAAAGCGGTTCAAAGATCATCTAGAGCTATTGCAATAGGACCAGTTTTACAAGGCTTAAATAAACCTGTAAATGATCTGAGTAGAGGTTGTTTGATAGATGATATTGTATATACAATTGCAATAACTGCTATACAAGCACAAAATAGTTAAATAAAAAATAGGAATTATAATATTTTTGATAAGAGTGATTCTTATTTTTTGGATGTCCCTAAGATAATGGAGGAGGTTATTATGATTAATAATTATAATGATAGACAATATTGGGTAAATACAATGTTGAAAATATCAAGACCTGTTTTAGAGGCTTTGACTTATCAAAGGCTTAAATCAACAATGCCTATTGAGGGAATAGGTGATAAAAGATACAGCAGGTCTAATTTTTCACATTTAGAAGCACTTGCTAGAACAATTGCTGGTATTGCTCCTTGGCTTGAATGTAAGGGATTAAAAGGAGAAGAGGAAAACTTAAGAGAGGAATTTTGTATTTTAGCAAGAGAAGCTATTACTCATGCTACAAATCCTTTATCAAAAGATTATTTGAACTTTGAATATAGTTATCAACCTATAGTTGAAGCTGCTTTTTTAGTACATGGTATAATGCGGGCACCAAAGGAATTATGGGAGAAATTAGATATCGATGTAAAAAATAATTTAATTGAAGAATTGAAAAAAACTAGAAGTAAGAAACCACATTATAATAATTGGATACTATTTAGTGCAATGATTGAAACATTCTTCTATAAGATTGGTGAACAATGGGATGCTATGAGGATTGATTATGCCATAATGGAACATGAAAATTGGTATTTAGGTGATGGTATTTATGGTGATGGTAAGGATTTTCATTGGGATTATTATAATAGCTATGTAATTCAACCAATGCTTGTTGATATAATAAACAAGGTTGGACCTGAATATGATCAATGGTTGGAATTGAAACCTAAAATTTTAAAGAGAGCAAAGAGATATGCTCAGATTCAGGAAAGATTGATATCACCAGAAGGTACTTTTCCTGCACTAGGCAGATCACTGGCATATAGATTTGGAGCATTTCAGCATCTAGCTCAAATGTCTTTACAAAAATGTATTCCAGATAATGTTTATCCATCACAGATAAGGAGTGCCTTAACAACTGTTATAAAGAAAATGATTGAAGCTCCAGGGACTTTTGACAAAAATGGATGGTTAAAGGTTGGGTTTTGTGGAAGTCAACTAGATATTGGAGAGATGTATATTTCAACAGGGAGCTTATATTTATGCACAACAGTATTTTTACCTTTAGGACTTTCTATTAATGATGAGTTTTGGAGTGATAGAGGAAGGGAATGGACCTCTAAAAAGATTTGGAATGGAAAAAGTGTTGGAATTGATCATGCATTGGATCATGAGCCTATTTAAAAAAGTTTTTTTAGATATTCCTTTGTTTTTTTTTGCAATTTTCTAATCTGTTATTAAGAGATTAGAAAATTGTTATAATTATTGAATATTTTTTTGAAATTAGAAAACTTGACATTAATCGGTTATTAATATAATATTATTACGTAAGGAGATATAATGGAAGACGATATAGTGGAAGTTGGACTATTGGAGGGTGAGCAAATTGCCGGAAAGTAATGAAAGAGGTGCTTTAACAGAGGCAGTCTTTTATATTTTATTATCTCTATATTCACCAATGCATGGCTATGGAATAATGCAAAATGTAAAAAGATTAAGTAGTAATAGAGTAAAACTTGGAGCGGGAACATTATATGGTGCTATAAGTACATTATTAGAAAAAAAGTGGATAAGGTTAATAAAAAAAGATAAAGAGTCTCGCAAAAAAGAATATGAGATAACTATAGTTGGAAAGACTATTTTAAATAATGAAATAAAAAGACTGGAAGAACTTATACATAATGGTAAGAAAATAATTAATATAAAGATTAGTAGATAAATTTTTTGTTTTAACTTGATATGATTTAGTGAAACTTAAAAATAACCAATAACCTATGATTTGTTAATCGAGAATTACAAGTTGTGTTTGAATTTCTTAATGATAATTATGTTAATTTATATAAATTCTGTAAATATAGAATATGATTATAATAATCCTTAAAGTATTTGAAAAAAATATTTTTTCTATAGAGTGATTTTTTCCGCTTATAATGGGGTTTTTGAAGGCTGCTTTATTAATATTTAAAAATTAAAATATAAATTATCTATTTCAAATTTTTAATACAATTTAATCATACTTAAATTTAATTTCTAAATAATATTTTTAAAATAAATAAATAAACTTAAGTTTAGTCTATTATTGTGTGTAAATTTATATTATATCTAATTTTTGGAGGGAAAAATATGAGTAATAATTTATCAACAAAAAAAATGAAAGTATTTACAAACAGGAATTTCATGGAGATACCTGAATTAAATCACATTGATAGTGATATTGTAAAGGACATTGAAATACTAAGACATGTATTTCCGTTTAGAGTTAATAATTATGTGTTGGAAAATCTTATAAATTGGAACGATATTCCAAATGATCCTATGTACAGATTGGTATTTCCACATCGTGAAATGCTAAGTGAAGAAGACTATAGTCTATTACAAAAAGTTTTAAGTGAGAATGATGAAGGGAAATTGAATATTTTAGTGCATAAAATTCGTTTGAAAATGAATCCTCATCCAGCAGGTCAAATGGATAAAAATGTTCCAGAATTAAATGGCAGAAAATTAAAAGGTATTCAACATAAGTATAAAGAAACAGTCTTATTTTTTCCTAAAGAAAGTCAAACTTGTCATAGCTATTGTTCTTATTGTTTTAGATGGCCACAATTTTTAGAGGAAAAATCTATGAAGTTTTCATCAACAGATATAGAAGAATTGCCACATTATTTAAGTTACAATCGTGATGTTACGGATGTTTTATTTACAGGTGGAGATCCAATGATTTTAAATTCAAGAAAATTAACTGATTATATGGAAATTCTTTTAGAACCTCAGTTTTCAAATGTACAAAATATAAGAATTGGAACGAAATCATTAACTTATTGGCCATTTAGATATTTATCTGATTCTGATTCAGATGAAATTATTGAATTATTTGAAAGAATAATAAGTTCAGGAAAAAATTTGTTTATTATGGCTCACTTTAGCCATTGGTCCGAATTAAACAATGATTTAGTAATAAAAGCTGTTGAGCGATTGAAGAGAATAGGAGCTTCTGTATATAGTCAGGCTCCAATGCTGCGACATATAAATGATGATGCTATGGTATGGAAAAAAATGTGGAAAATGCAACTTGACATGGGAATTGTACCTTATTATATGTTTATGTCAAGGGATACTGGAGCTAACAAATATTTTGGTGTACCTATAGCTAAAGCTATTAAAATATATAGAGACATTATTACAAATGTTTCGGGACTTACAAAAACAGTAAGAGGACCTGTCATGAGTACTTATTATGGCAAAGTTGAAGTTCAGGGAATAACCGAAATAAAAAATGAAAAATATTTTTGCTTAAGATTTATTCAGGCAAGGAATACTGATTGGATAAATCGTCCGTTTTTTGCTAAGTATTCTACAACAGCATTATGGTTAAATGATTTAGAACCTGCTTTTGAAGATAAAAAATTTTTTTTCCAAGAATAGATAAAAAAATATAATTTGATTGATAAGGTATAATCAAAAAATAAACTAGTCATTTTTTGATTATGCCTAAATTATTGATATTTTAAGAAAAAGATTGTCTTATGAAATTTTTGATTATGCATTAAAGACAAAAATTTTAAGTTAGGGATATCCAAAAAATAAACTCAAATTTTCGAGTATGAATTCGCACGATTTAAGCGAACTTCAGACGAAAAGAATTTGGTATTATTTTTTAGGTT
>JBDMZA010000470.1:0-8728 GCA_039770155.1 Clostridiales bacterium | reverse complement strand
GAATATGAATTCGCATGGTTTAAGCGAATTTCAGACGAAAAGAATTTGGTATTATTTTTTAGGTTCTCCTAAGTCAATTTTTTTATAATTTGATAAGGGATAGTTAAAAAATAAAAGATATTGTATATAATTTCTTTTTGTCATATAATAATAAGTGAGTACTCACTCATTATTAAAAAGAGGTGATTAAAATTAATAAATATATAACTTATTTTAACAATTTCAATGATAACACTATAAGTAATATAGGTGGAAAGGGAATAAATCTTGTTAAGTTGACTAAAGCTGGTTTCCCAGTACCACAGGGATTTTTTGTAACAACTTCATCATATAATAAGATATTGTCAGATAATTTTAAAGATATGAGAGTCTATTTTCAAAGATTGGAATTATTGACTCAAGATAACTTAATGGAAATAAAAACTATAAGCATACAAATGAGAAACTATATTGAAAATTGCAAGTTGTCTGATGAGATTAAGTTAGAAATTATAAATGCTTGGAAAAAGACTGGTGTTAATAAATTTTATGCAATTAGGTCAAGTGCAACAGCTGAAGACTTAACTAATGCTTCTTTTGCTGGTCAGCAAGATACTTTTTTGAATATACAAGGGCAAGAAAATATTTTAAAATCAGTTTTAAAATGTTGGTCTTCATTATTTACTGAAAGAGCAATATTATACAGGATTATAAATGGATTTAATCATGAATCGGTGGCTATATCAGTAGTTATACAGGAAATGATTTATCCACAAGTATCTGGAATTATGTTTACAGCTGATCCTATAAATGGAAATAGAAAAGTTATAACTATTGATGCTAGTTTTGGATTAGGAGAAGCTTTGGTTTCAGGAATTGTTACAGCAGATTTATATAAGGTTAAGTTAGATAAAATTATTAAAAAACAAATTTCTAAAAAAGATTATGCTATATATCCATTGAAAGATGGAGGAACAGTTAAAGAAGAGATTCCAATAGAGAATAAGGAAAAACAAGCTTTGACAGATAAGCAAATTATGGAGCTTTCAAAAATAGGAAGAGAGATAGAAAATTATTATAAACAGGAACAGGATATTGAGTGGTGTTTATATAATAATAAATTTTATATATTACAAAGTAGACCAATTACATCCTTATATCCAAGACCTGAAATTTATGATGAGGTTACACATTTATTTATTTCATTTGGTCATATTCAAATGATGACAGATATTATTAAACCAATGGGAATATCTGTTATTAAAACTGCGGTTCCATTTGGAAAATTGAATAATAATAATGAAAGTACTTTGTTAAAAGAGGTAGGTGGAAGAATTTATACTGATTTTACTATACTTTTAAAGTATAAATTTTTACAGGATAATATACCTAAAATATTTTCTTCCATTGATGAAAAAATAGGTCATTCACTTAAAAAATTTATTGATAGAGAAAGTTTCAAAAAAACTAATAGTAATAAAAAAATTATTACATTATTTGGAGTGCCAAATTTATTTAAATTTTTAAGGATTTTATTAGGTATTGCTGTTAATATTATTTTTAGAAATGAAAAAAATTTATCAGCAAAAATGGATTCGAATTTTAATGAACTTAAAGGAAAGATTGAAAATTTATTAGAAAATAAACATGGTGTTGAAAAGATTAATGAGTTGCAAAAAAATGTTTTTTGTTTAGTTATAAAATTTTTACGTATTAAGATGATTAAATATGTTGGTTCAGGAATTGCCTCATATAAATTGCTTGAAATTTTTACTTATAAATGGCTTGGAACTAAAGAAAACTTGTCTAAAATCAGTAAATCACCCGATAATAATGTTACAACTGAAATTGGTTTAATGATTGGAGATATTTCTGAAAAAATTAAAGGTAAAACAAAAATTATAAAGATTTTAGAAAATAGTTCTGATGTTGAATTTTGGGACAATATAAATTCTATTGAAGATAAAGAAATAGTTAGTATGATAAAAAGATTTTTTAAAATATATGGAATGCGTGGAACAGGGGAAATTGATATAACCAGACCACGATGGAATGACAATCCAACACAAGTAGTTAAACTAATTATGAGTTATGTTAAAAATTCAGATTTACAAAATCCAAGGACAGAATTTAAAAATGGTAAGAGTATAGCAAAAGAATACTCAGAAGAGTTGATAAATAAAATTAGAAAATGTTCATTTGGTTTTATTAAAGTAGTTATAATAAAAAGATTAATTAAAGCACATAGAAATTATATAGGATTAAGAGAGCACTCCAAATTTTTTATAGTAAAGATTCTTGATATAATGAAAAGTGAAATATTAGAGGAAGCTAAAATTTTAAAAAATAAAAATATTATAGATAATGTAGAAGATATTTATTGGTTGTCTTTAAGTGAAATTAAAGATTTGATATCTACTGGTAAAATGCCATATGATTTAATAAAGGAAAGAAAAGTATTATATTCAAACTATGAGAATTTAAAACCACCTAGAACTATAACAAGTGATGGCGAGATAATTACTTCATTAATTCAAAATAATGTACCTAAGGGAGCAATAGCTGGAACAGCAGCATCATCTGGAATAATAAAGGGGCGTGCTAGAGTAGTTTTAAAATTAGAAGAGGCTGATGTTAAAAAAGGTGATATTTTGGTGGCACCGTATACAGATCCTGCATGGACATCATTATTTCCTATTATTTCAGGGGTAGTAACTGAAGTTGGTGGGCTTATGACACATGGTTCAGTTGTAGCAAGAGAATATGGCATACCTGCTGTTGTTGGGGTTGATAATGTTACTAAGTTAATTAAGAATAATTCTGAAATAATTATAAATGGGAATGAAGGTTATATTGAGATATTATAGTAGAAATAATAAGATTCCAGTGATTTTAGGAATTTTGAAAATTATTTTTCTTATAATTTTTCGATTCTACCTTAATATTTTGATTTGTTATAAATTTAAAATTATGGAATAATAAAATAAGAATAGATGGAGACTTATTCAAATGAGTAAAGAAAAGAGTGATATTGAAAAAGCTATTAATTTCATTAAAATGATTGAACCATTAAAAGATACTACAAGAACAGCTTGGACACAAAATGGGAGAAGAGAAAGTGTTGCAGAACACTCATGGAGATTATCTATGTTAGCATTAGTTCTTGAAGATTATTTTGAGGAAATAGATTTTAATAAAGTTATTAAATTGTGTTTAGTACATGATATTGGAGAGGTATATGATGGAGATATTTCAGCAATAACAAAAGTTGATGAAGGGAAAAAACTTAGAGATGAAACAAAAGCCATTAAGTTTATTTCTTCATATTTAGGTGAAAAATCTAAAACTAAATTTGTAGATTTATGGCAGGAATACACAAATGGTAGTACTATTGAAGCAATAATAGCTAAAGCACTTGATAAAATTGAAACTATTATACAACATAATCAAGGCGACAACCCGGAAGATTTTAATTATAAGTTTAATTTGGAGTATGGAAAAGAATATTCTTTATGTCATGAAATAGTAACTAAAATTCGAGAAATAGTAGACAATGATACTTTAAAAAATATTAATTATTTATGAGAAACTATTGGTTAGGGATATTAAAAAAATAAATCTACATTTTAAAATAATGAATCATGTGATTTTAGGAACAGTTAAAAATTAAATTAGAATTCTTTTCGTCTGAAGTTCACTTAAATCATGGGAATTCATATTCGGGAATTAGAGTTTATTTTTTGGATATCCCTTAGTAATTATCAGATTTAAAAAAATATGATATTATTTTTTAGAGTTTCATAAATAGTAAAATAGTAATAAAATTCTTGATTCTACATAAATATTACAATTTATTATTTTAATATAAAGGATTTCTAAATTAATAGATAAAAGGAAATGATATTATGGAATTTCAAAGTATATTGTTTAATAAAAGAAATCAGTACTGCTTAAATGAAAGTGTTTATGAACCTGAATTTTTTTGTGATTTAAATCTTGATCAATTAGTAAATGATATTGTTGAAAACAAGGAGGAGTATAATTTAAAACCATTTTTTTATTTGAAATTAAAAAATGTTGAGGATATCAATTATAGATTAGATATAATGAAAGAATTTGACAATAATAATTTGTATTCTATAATGTATGATTTTTCAGCAAATATGAAAAGGTTTAAAGAGTATAAAGAATACAGTGAGACATTGTATTTTGATTATCAATTAAATAAATGGTTTTTAGATTCGGCAGATTTATATTGTAGGATTGTTTTAGAGTTAAATGAAAAAATTAGTATTTTAAAGTTTGATTCGCTAGGATTCCGATTGTTTCAAGGCTGGATTGAAAGTTACATTAATAGTGATGAATTTAAAATATTTTCCCAATTGACCTTTGAGATGGAAGAATTGTTTTCAAATATTAAGTATAATTTGAAAATCTTTAAAAATAAAGTTTTAGTAACATTTGAAAAGAGTGAAGGAAATTATTGTGATACATTATCAAAATGTTTTGATAAAATTAATGATAAAAAGTTTGATTTTAAATTAGGAATATTTAAAGATGTGAAAATAAATCCTATAGAAGATTTGATAATAAAGGCTATAAAAGAAGAAAAAACTGAATTATTTGAAAGATTAAGCAAGTATCGTAATGATTTTAGTAATTTTGAAAATGAGAAAATTATGAATTTTATTAGAGAAATTCAATTTTATATATCATATATTGATTTTATGAATAAATTAAGAAAAAAAGGATATGTTTTTTCATATCCTAAGTTTTCAGATACTAAAATAGTAGAATTTAAAAATATGTATGATTTAGCTCTTGCTAATAAAAATAGCAAAGAAACTATTATTAGAAATGATTTGTTTTTAGAGAGGGAAGAAAATGTACTTATTTTAAGCGGACCTAATCAGGGTGGGAAGACAACATATGCAAGAGCATTTGGTCAGGCTTCATATTTAGCTTTTATTGGTTGTCCCATTGCTTGTGATGAGTCCAAGATATATTTGTTTGATAATGTATATACACACTTTTCGAATGATGAGAATATAAATATTGATACAGGTAAATTAAAAGAAGAACTTGTTAGATTGGAAAAAATAATAAAAAGGATTACGCCGAATTCATTGTTAATACTAAATGAACTATTTGCAACAACTACAACATATGATGGATATAATATGGGAAAAGATTTAATTGAGTATTTAATTGAATTAGAATGTGTATGTCTATATGTTACACATATTTTTGAATTATCAAAATTGAGTAGAAAAATAGTAAATCTTGTAGCTTGTGTTGATAGCAGTAAAAATAGAACTTATAAAATATTAAGAAAAGATTCAGATGGAAAAGTATATGCAAATACTATTGCAGAAAAATATGATTTATCATATAAGTCTTTAAAGAAACGTTTATCGAATATTAATTAATTATAGTATAGAAGGGATTTATATAAAATGATTAGATCATTATTATTTGAAAAAAGTATTGATGAGGAAAAATTTAATGTAAAAGAGAAAGAAGAATTAACAGACGATTTGAATTTAGAACTAATTATAAAATCAATGGCAAAAGATGATTTATTTCTATATAAGACATGTAAGGAAGTTATTTTGAATTCTCTGACAAAAAAAGAATTAATTTTGTTTAGACAGTCTATATTAAAGGATTGTATAGAAAATAAGAATATTATTTTAGAATTATATTCTGTAATAACTACAACTTTAAAACAATCAAAAAAATATATTGATTATACAAAACCACATTATGCAAAAGTAATTACTATGTCAAATAAAGTAGAAAATGGGATAGGTTTAATATATATATATGTAAATAGTTTTGAAAAATTAAAAAAAATATTAGATGAGTCTAAGAAATATTTTTCTTCAAAAGGTTTGGTAGATTTTAATAAAGATGTGGATGAAATTTTTACCAAGGAATTTTTTGATGAATGTAAATATCATGTAGAATATCTTTCAAATGTATCAGAGAAGAAATTTATGATGGTTAGTGCAACAATTGGAAAGGGAATGAAGGGTACAAATTATGTCCTAGATAAAATTAGTGAAAGTGAGAGTTATAATCTATTATCTAATATATTTAACAAAAATAATAAATCGAATGTTATTAATTTAGAAAGTGTAAATCTAGCTAATAATGCTAATGAAATAATAGATGGTATGTATACTCATATTTTAAGAGTAATAAATCATTCTGCAAAGTACATACAGGAGTTTTTAGAGTCATTAAGGTATGAAATTGGATTTTATGTTGGAGGAATAAATTTATATGAGGAAATGAAAAGTAAAGGATTTCATACTACAATGCCTGTTGTAGAAGAATCAATTGATGTAGTATTAGAATTTGAAGACCTTTATGATCTTGGATTAGCTATAGATAAAGAGAAGTTACCAGTTAGAAATGACCTAAATGCAAGTAAAAAAAATCTAATTGTAATTACAGGAGCAAATCAAGGTGGTAAATCTACTTATCTTAGAAGTATAGGGTTAGCACAAATTTTAATGCAATCTGGTTTATTTGTACCTGCAGAATTTTATAGATCAAATATAAGTAAGAGAATATTTACCCATTTTACCAGAAAAGAAGATATTAATATGAATAGTGGAAGATTGGATGAAGAATTATTAAGGATAAATAATATCATAAATAATATGAATAAGCACTCTATAGTGTTTATGAATGAATCTTTTGCAACAACGACAGAGAGAGAAGGAACAATAATTGCAAAGGAGATAATCTTAGCACTTATAGAAGAAAATGTAAAAGTAATATATGTAACACATTTATATGAATTTGCTGAAAAAATATATCAAGAAAATAATAATGAAGCAACTTTTTTAAGAGCAGGAAGAACAGATATAGGAGAACGAACTTTTAAAATAAAAGAAGATAGACCTATTTACACAAGTTATGGAGAAGACTTATATAAAAAACATATTAAAGAAAATATCAAGAAAACTTAAAAAATGATATTACATTTTTAAAATCTGAGAATCACTAAAATCATGTGATTTATCATTTAAAATGAAGATTTTTTGTGATATCAACATGTTCTATTTAATTTGATAAATATTTGATTATGACTATAATAAAATATTTATCAAATTATAAGTCTTAGATTAGTATTAATATATCAAATATGTTAATGTAATAACAATAATTATTATGATAAAAAACTAAATAATAAAATAGATCAAAATAACTTGCTTTATAAATGATATATATAGTAAAATGATTGTAAAAGGGAGGATTATGTTATGGAATTGATAGGATTTTATTATGAAAAAAATGGTGATAAAAAAGAACTATATTTAGATGAATCTAATAATAAGGGTTTTTGCTATTTGACAAATAAAAATAAATCTAAAGTTTATGAGTGGTTTATTTTTAAAACAAATGTTATAACATATTGTAATAAGAACTTTAATAATTTTGAAGAAAAAAAATAAATTTTTTCTATTTTGATTTTACTATATAAATAGTGTTATTAAAATTTTTAATAACTATGTCGATATTAAGACTTGAATCTAATTTGTAAAAAATAAAAATTAAAAAGGATTATTATATGGAAAATAATTTGAGTTTTAATTCTTTATTTATAATATCGATTTTAGCATTTGTGATACCTATATTTGTAAATAAATTAAAATCATTAAGAGTACCTGTAGTAGTAGCAGAAATTTTTGCTGGAATTCTCGTAGGAAAGACAGGCTTTAATTTAATACACGATGATTTATGGCTTGAATTTTTATCTCTTTTTGGATTTGCATATCTTATGTTTCTAAGCGGGGTTGAAATTGACTTTTCATATTTTAAAAAAGTAAAAGGTAGAGTAAAAAATAAAGCTAATCCATTAGTTTTAGGTATAGTTATATTTATATCTACATTATTACTAGCATATTTAGCTTCAACACTTCTTGTTTTTGCAGGAATAGCAAAAGATGCTTTGTTTTTCACATTGATATTTTCAACCACTTCTTTAGGTATAGTTGTACCTGTTTTAAAAGAGAAGGGAATTATAAATGAATCTATTGGACAAATTTCATTGCTATCAGCATTAATGGCAGATTTTCTTACAATGCTTTTAATACCTATTGTTATTTTTTTAGTTGCAAAAGAAGATAGTATGAAACTTTTGACCTCATTATTTATTTTTGTTATTTTTGGAATTGTATATTTTGTTGTGAAAAGATTTTTTAAATTTGAATTTAACAACTCAACCTATGAAACATCACAATTAAAGATTAGAGCTGCATTTGTACTAGTACTAATTTTTGTTAAAGTTGCGGAAATTGCAGAAGTAGAAATAATTCTTGGAGCATTTTTGGCAGGTGTTCTTTTTTCTGTTTTTTTTGATAAATTTAGAACAGAAATTGCACCTAAACTTGATGCAATTGGATATGGATTTCTTATACCAATATTTTTTATTATGGTTGGAGCAAGGATTGACTTACGAACAGTTCTAAATAAGGAATCCTTAGTCATTGTACCTTTATTTATATTGATTGCCTATGCTGTTAAAATAATACCTGTCTTAATTATAAAAAAGTATTTTACCTGGAAGGAAACAATTGGAACAGGTTTTTTAATTTCTTCTAGATTGAGTTTAATTATAGCTATATCAATTATTGCACTTGATTTAAATGTTATTGACGAATCAATGTATTCTACTTTTGTAATAATTGCAGTAATAACATGCATTTGTTCGCCTCTTGTATTTCAAAAACTT
>JBDMZA010000469.1:0-5147 GCA_039770155.1 Clostridiales bacterium | reverse complement strand
TATATTTTACTACAATTTATTCAATAGCACCACCTAAAAAATCTTTTTTTTCTATTATATTATTATCTTTATCAACTTTTGATAATATTATTGGTTTCATTTTATCAATTACTTTTGATGAATTCTCTCCATCAGAATTTTGCAATTTCTCAATTACCCAATTTCCCATTAAAATCATTGGTATCTTTCCATTAAGAACTGATTCTAAAGAATCATTATAATTTTTATTAATATAATCATCTTGAAATCCATTAATTTCAATAAGTTCTAATAAATCTTCTGCTGCTAAAATCATCGCTTTATTGTCACTCTTAAAACTATTTTCAAGAGTTTCATCATAACTCTTTGCATCAGATCTTATTAAGTAAAGCATGTTGTACCATATTTGTAAAGGCCAAGACTCTTTTCCTGCAACTGCTATTGGTTCAATATCTTTTTCCCTAAAATAATAACAACAATTTTTCAATTCTCCAAATGTTGCAGGTATATCAATTCCATTTTTTTCAAATAAATCTTCATTAACAAACAATGTTGCAACATATAAACTATACGGTATTCCATATAAACCCTCATCAAATTCTATATACTTTTTTGCATTCTCTAATGAAATCATATCATTTCCCATAGAATTTTTGTAACCATCAGGTAAATATTTATCCAACTTTAGTATTTTTTTAGATTCTACTAAGGTTTTCAGTTCATTTGCACCCCACCAAATAAAAATATCTGGTACTTCTCCACTTTTATAAGCTAATTTTATAGTTTCTCTGTAATTTACAGAATCAAAAGATTTAGCTTTTATTTTTATATTTTTTTCTTTTTCATATTTTTTCATAATATTCTTTAGATAATCATTTTTTTCTTCATATTTCTCATTCCATGGATGACAAATTGTTAAAACTTTTATATCATCTTTTTTTATTAAATTTGTATTTGTAATAACATAAAACAATCCTCCAAATACTATAAAACCAATACAAACAAATAAAATACTTTTCTTTAGTGTAAGCAAAAATAAGTTCTCCTCTCTTTAGACAGAATCAATATTATTTTAAATACTTTTTGTACCAATACTTTCTCTAGCATATACTCTTGTTTCAAAGCCTTCATTAGTTTGATTTAATATATCTTCATCAATTTTTACTTTTCCTTCTTTTATAAATAAAATTATCGTTGAACCACCAAATTTAAAATACCCTTTTTCATCACCTTTTTTTATAATTGTATCTTTTTTATAGGTACTAACTATTGATCCTACTGAAGTTGCTCCAACTTCAACATAAATAATATCACCAAAATTATCTGATTTAAAAACAGAATAGATTCTTTTATTTTGGCAAAACACATCTGCCATAGATTCTAGAGCAATAGGATTAACAGAATAATATGAGCCTTTAATTTTATGTATCCTAGAGCATTTTCCACTATCAACAAAGTGGAATCTATGGTAATCAACTGGAGCTAGCCTTAGTAATAAGCACACTCCATTTTTATATTCTTCTGCTAAATCTTTATTTTTGATTAGATTACTTAATTTATACTCTTTCCCTTTTACTTGTAATACTTTATTTATATCTATATTTTCCCAGACTTTTATTCTTCCATCTCCAGGAGAAATTAAAATATTCTTATCTTTTATATATTTTCTAGAATCTTCTTTTAATTTCCTTGTAAAAAATTCATTAAATGTATTAAATGCATCTATATCTTTTAAACTCTCATTTTTATCTATGTTAAAATCCTCAACAAATTTCTTAATCTTTTTTCTGCTTATTTTCATATCGCAATATACTCTGGTTATCTCAGAAAAAATCTTCCTCTTTATCAAAAGATCAAGTGTTATCCTTCCAATGTATTTATTGTAAAGCAGTTTAAGCCATTTATCGCCAGCAACTTTTTCAATATCATATGTCTTTGTATTTCTATTATAAACATTAATCATTTTAATCCTCCAAATTTAAACAATATTTAAAATAGACTTGGATATATAGTTTATTTTATCAAACTTTATATATATTATCACATATAAAAGAAAATAACTTTAGACAGAATCAAAAAATAAACTAATCAACTTTTTTTTGAAAACTCTTTAAGTAAAGCCTAAATCATCGAATTTTTTATTACTTCTTACTTAATTCTATTCACAAGTTAATAAATTGTTTTCATAATTTATATACATTTAAAATTTAATATCATTTTAAATATGCTATAATCTATAATATAGACTAATTTAGGAGAACCTAAAAAATAATTATGAATTCATGCTCAAGGATTAGGAATTCATACTCGAGAATTAGAGTTTATTTTTTGGATATCCCTTAGTTAAGCATAATCAAAAATTTCATAAGACAATTTTTTTCTGAAAATATCGATGATTTAACAAATTTTCAAAAAAAGTTGACTAGTTTATTTTTCGATTCTGCCTTAACATTTATATTATATAATAGGAATGATGTTTTTTATGATAAATATTGTTACATTGTTAATTTTTATAGTTTTTGTAATTCCCATAATATCAGGTGTTTTAGAACCTTTTATAAGGGAACGATTTCGTATTTATTTAGGATCAATTATTTATAATGTTGAATTCATATTGGCATTATTGCTTTCAATATATTTTACTAATGAAATATTTTTCACACAAAAATATAGTTTCTATAAAACTATTTATAATTTACTACCTAAAAATTTTACAAATGCACTTATTGGTAAAGATATTTTTATTTACATAATATCTGTACCTATTTTATTAATCATTATTACTTTATTTTTACGTTTAATTACAAATCCCTTGTATAATATTATTATCATTCCAATCGCTGACAATGTTTATAACTTTTTAAAGTCTTTTAAAAGACCTGTGAAAAAAGTTGTTAACGGAGTTTTAGGTATACCTAAAGCTGTTTTCTATGTTATATTGATTTGTTTAGCATTAAAATTTTATAGTTACTATCTACCACATCCAATTGTTACAAAATGGCTGAATAATTCATTAACATATCAATTCGTCTGTAATGCAACTTTAAATCCTATTTTAAATACAAATATGGCGAAACAAGTGCCAGTAATTGTAAATGACTCATTTAAAAGTACTTTCAATGATCCAGATGTTCCAATTTCTGATCAAATAAAAGAAAGTATAAATAAAAAAAATATTCAAGTTATTGAATATTTTAATGGCGTTACTTTGGATGAAGCCATTGAATCTACTCCTGAAATAGATTCTACAGCAAAAGAAATTATTTCAAATTCAAAAAGTTCAAAAAAGAAAGCTTCTTTATTATATGATTGGATAAGTAGTAATTTGACTTATGACTACGACAAGGCAGCTAAAATAAGCGAAAGTCCTGATGGTATATCCTCTGGAGCTAAAGTTGCTTTTAGTACAAGAACAGGTATATGCTTTGATTATTCAACGCTCTATATTGCAATGTGCAGAGCCGTAGGAGTTAAAGTACGTTTAGTTACTGGTCTTGGATATAGCGGATTGTCTTGGGGCGATCATGCCTGGAATCAAATTTATAATGAGGAAGAAGATAAGTGGATTAATGTAGATACAACATTTGGTAGTACGGCGGGAAATTATTTTGATAAAGAAGACTTTGATGTGGATCATCAATTTCCCGAAGTCCAAGATGAATGGTAAATATAAATTTTACAAAAGATTAGGAGAAAAGTATGAGATTGGTTGCAATTGATGAATTAAGGGGCAATGATATTATTTCCTGTGATATATTAGACTCAAATGATAGGATTCTTTTAACAAAAGGTTCTCGGATAAAATTAAGTTATTTAAATAAATTAGAATCTTTGGGTATATATCAAATTTATATAGAAGACTCTATATCAGAAGGAATTAAATACGAAAAATTATTATGCGAAGAAACTAAAATAGAAGTTAAAAAAACAATAAATACTGAGATGAATAAATACCTCAAGTGTAAAGATTTTGACATAGATGAAATTAAAAATGTATCAAAAATAATATTGAATGAAATTCTTTCAAATCCCATAGATTTGATAAATTTAAAAGATATTCGTCTTAAACATGATCTTCTTTTTTCACATAGTATTAGTGTTTGTAGTTTAGCTATTTATCTTTGCTTAAAGATGGGACTTAAACATTCAAAAATACTAGCAATTGGAACAGGATGTATATTACATGATTTTGGTAAACTAATGGTTCCCAAAGAAATACTATATAAATCAGAGCCTCTAACTAAATCCGAGGTTATAGAATACAAAAAACATCCAACTTACGGTTATGAAGCTGTAAAAAATGAATCTTCAATTAATACTGTTACTAAATTGGTAATATATATGCATCATGAAATGAATAATGGTTCAGGGTATCCAAATGGCATAATGGAAGATAAAATTCACGAAGCCGCTAAGATTTGTAGTATTTGTGATAAATTTGATTCTCTGACTAATAATTTGTCTTATAGAAAAGCTTTTGGAACATCATATGCTGTAGAATATTTAACTTCTACTTCAGGAATATATTTTGATAAACTTTTTATAGATGAATTTCTAAAATATATTCCTGTTTATCCTACTGGCTCAATAGTTTTGTTAAATAACGGTATTGTTGGAATCGTTGTAAAAAATAATACTAAACACCTAACAAGACCAATTATTCGATATATATATAATCCAAAAACAAAAATCAAATATAAAAATAAAACAGTCAATCTTTTAGAAGAACTTACATTATTTATTGAAAGTGAAGTAAATTTTTCGAGAGAAGAATATGATAATATAAGTAAAACAGAATAAAAATCAAGCTTTTAGGCATAAGGCAGAATCAAAAAATAAACTAGTCAACTTTTTTGAAAATTAGTTAAAGCATCGATATTTTCAGAAAAAAATTGTCTTATGAAATTTTTGATTAAATTTTTTTTTGGGAAATAGTTATTGTATTTAACATTAATTTTATTTGCTATTTTTACTCTAATCTAAAAATAATTCTCTTTCAAAAGAATACTTTAGGAAACCTTAAAAAATAATATCACATTTTAATAATCTAAGAATCACTAATATTATGCACTATACATTTTAAAAATTATGTTATAGAATATTGCAAAGAATAAATATCAGCTTTGGTATATTTTAGTAATTTTATAGTATTAAAAGACTAAGAGATG
>JBDMZA010000468.1:0-5011 GCA_039770155.1 Clostridiales bacterium | reverse complement strand
GATTTAAGCGAACTTCAGACGAAAAGAATTTGGTATTATTTTTTAGGTTCTCCTAAGTAATCAATCACATTTTTTAGTAATTATAATACGAGAAGAATGAGAAATTTTATAATTTTGAGGAGGAATATTATGTTATACAGAGATTTAGGAAAATCAGGAATTAAAGCTTCAGTAATTGCATATGGTTCATGGGCAATTGGAGGATGGATGTGGGGAGGAACTGATGAAAAACAAGCAATTGAAAGTATACATGCAGCAATAGATTCAGGAATTAATTTTATAGATACAGCTCCTATTTATGGTTTTGGTGCTTCTGAAAAAATTATAGGAAAAGCACTCAAAAAAAACCGAAGTAAAATTGTAATTGCAAGTAAATGCGGTATGGTATGGGATTCCGAAAAAGGTGACTATTTTTTTTCATCAGATATAGACTCAATAAAATCTACTAATGGAGAATTAAAAATTCATAAATATCTTGGTAAAAACTCTATTCGAAAAGAGGTTGAAGAAAGCCTAAAAAGATTGGATACTGACTATATTGATTTATATCAAACACATTGGCAAGAAAATACAACACCTATAGAAGAAACAATGGAAACCCTTTTAAAATTGAAGGAAGAAGGTAAAATAAGAGCTATTGGAGTATGTAATGCAAGTATTGATCAATTAAAAAAATATTCTTCTATTGGTCAATTAGACTCAGATCAGGAAAAATATTCACTGATAGACAGGAAATTAGAAAATACAAATTTAAAACATGTCGTTGAAAATAATATGGGGTTTTTAGCATATTCTCCTCTAGCAAATGGACTTCTAACCGGTAGGGTTACTCCTGATAGAGAATTTCCAGAAAGTGATTTAAGACATTCAAATCCAAGATTTACAGTTGAAAATAGAATTAATATTTTGGAAAAATTAAAAAAACTTGACTCATTAAAAGAAAAATATAATGCAACTTATACTCAACTTATACTTGCATGGACATTTAGCCAAAAAGGCTCCAGTCACGTTTTAGCAGGAGCTAGAACAATTGAACAATCCCTTGATAATGCAAAGGCTGGAGATATAAATTTATCAAAGGATGACCTTAAATTATTTAATAAATTCAAAAAATAATGAAACACTAAAATTAATACTCTCACATTTTTAAAATCTGAGAATCACTAAAATTATATGATTTACTATTTTTAAATTTAGAAAATCAAATTGATACTATTTAGGGATAGGCAAAAAATAAATTCGTATTCTCGAGAATAAATTCGTACGATTCAAGCGAATTTCAGGCGACAAGAGTCGGATATTATTTTTTAGGCTATCCTTAGGCATAATCAAAAATTTTATAAGACAATTTTTTTCTGAAAATATCGATGGTTTAACAAATTTTCAAAAAAAGTTGACTAGTTTATTTTTTGATTCTGCCTTATCGAAATTTATACTAAAAATTATTTTAGATATTTTTGCCTAATAATATAAATACACCCACTTACACTAGTTAATTTGTGTGAACTACGTTTTTATGGTAAAATATATCACAATATAATAAATAAGGAGAACCTAAAAAATAATACCGAATTCATACTCGAGAATTAGAGTTTATTTTTTGGATATCTAAGTATTAAAAAAGAAAGAAGTGAGTAAAATGGGTTCAATAATAGCATTTGTAATATCCATAACCATTTTATACATACTATTGAAGTTACTTCAAGTACCCTTTAAGATATTGTTAAAACTAATCATAAACGCAATAGTAGGTGGAATTACATTAATTATAGTAAATATATTTGGTTCAATAATTGGAATCCACATAGCAGTCAACTTCGTAACAGCTTTAATTGTAGGATTTTTCGGATTTCCTGGTGTGTTAGTTTTAATCCTCATCAATTTTTTAACATAAAGAGTAAGTAACTTGAAATTACATAAGAAGACCAACTTGCTAATGCCAAGAACTTTTTTTAAATAAATTTTCTTAACATGGCTAGTTGGTCTATAGGATTAAATTGATTATCATCCTTGAATTGCTACAATTATACCTCCAACAATATATTAAACTCCTTCACTCCTAATTCCTACTTTATTAAAAGTAATTTAAGTACCATAAATAATCAATGCTGCAATAAGGAGAGCCTAAAAAATAATACCAAATTCTTTTTGTCTGAAGTTCGCTTAAATCATGCGAATTCATACTCGAGAATTAGAGTTTGTTTTTACATATTTCAATTATAAAATAAAAATCATATTTTAATATCCAAATTAGAATTTGCTCTTAGAAATAAAGGTATAATATCAATAGGAGCATTAACCACTATAGTTACCCCACCTTCAAAAACCTTTTTTGTTTGTGTACAAATCCATTTTGAACCAATTGGAAGATATACTTTTCTAGACTTAATACCTTCATACATAACAGGAGAAACTAAAATATCAGGTCCAAACATATACTGATCATCAACTTCCCATGATTTAGCATCATTTGGAAAATCGTAAAACAATGGTCTCATAGGTGGTGTTCCCTTTATATGTGATTCTTTCATCAATATTTTTATATATGGACGAAGATTTTCCCTTAAATCAATATACTTTTTGAAAATATTATAGGCTTCCTCTCCATAACTCCATATCTCATTAGGTGCTCCACTATGAAAAACTCCTCCTCCTTTATTTCCCATTGCTTTAGTATGAGGCTCCCTATCTCCATGTAATCTAAATACAGGACAAAAAACTCCATATTGAAACCACCTTATAAGACATTCTTTAAATGTAGAGTCATTAACATCTCCTCCAAAAAATCCTCCTATATCTGAAGTCCACCATGTTATTCCTGCAATACTCATATTTAGTCCTGCTCTTATTTGATTTCTAAATGATTCAAAGCTGGAATGTACATCTCCTGACCAAGCTAAAGCTCCATAACGCTGACTTCCTGCCCATGCACACCTAACTAAGTTCAAAATATTTTTTTCTCCTTCTTTTCTCATTCCATCAAAAAAAGTTTTCGAGTACATTGATGGATAAATATTTCCTACTTGTATATTTGTTCCCATATGGTATCTGTAATTATCAAAATCGTATGTTGTATATTCTGGTTCTGCTTCATCTAACCAAAAAGTTTTAATTCCCTTATCATAATAGTTTTTCTTAACTGTATTCCATAAAAATTCCCTAGCTTTTGGATTTGTAGCATCATAAAAAACTGTATCTCCTACAAATTGCATATTTGGTCTTATTCCACGATCAGTTCTCGTCAAATAACCTTTTGCCAACATTTCTTCATAATTATCACTTGTCATATCAACAGTAGGCCATATAGAAACCATAGTTTCAATTCCCATGCTCTTTAATTCTTTTACCATAGCTACAGGATCAGGCCAATAATTTTCATCAAAACACCAATCTCCTTCTTTGGGCCAATGGAAAAAATCTATTACAATTACCGATAATGGTATATCTCTTTTTTTATATTCACGAGCAACATCTAAAAGCTCTTCCTGTGTTTGATATCTAAGTTTAGATTGCCAAAATCCCATTCCATAATCAGGCATCATTGGTACTGTTCCAGTTGCTCTTGCATAACTTTCTTCAATTTTAGCTGGTGTTTCTTCAGCTGTAATCCAGAAATCTAGCTGTTTAGTACAATTAGCTGTCCATTCTGTTATATTTTTACTAAAATTAACTTTACCAATAGCTGGATTATTCCATAAAAATCCATATCCCAAATTTGATATATAAAATGGAACACTTGATTGGGAATTTCTATGTGCAAGTTCCAGTGAACAATTTTTCATATTAAGGAATGGTTGTTGATACTGACCCATTCCAAAAATCTTTTCATTTGATTCAGATTCAAAACGCATAGTCAGTTTATAATCTCCACCTAGTATAGGAATAAATTCTCTAGCTCCTATTTTCAAAGAACTTGGATTATGTTTGTTTCCCCAATATCTTGTATATTCTCTTAAGAGTAAATCTCCTTTAGTATTATAAAAAGAAATTCTTCCTTCTAAATCTACTATTGCTTTTATATTTCCATTTTGTATTTCTCCTTGTTTTTCATCAATAGAAATTATTGGTAGTACTTTATTTGCTTCTAAAAGTGCCCAATTATTGTCATCTAATTTTGACATATGAGTTACTCTTATCCTTAGACTATTTTCTCCCCATGGTTCAATAAAAAGTTTTTCACTATCATAATCCCGTATAAGACAATTAGAATCTTTTCTAAAAATATTATTCATTATACTTCCCCCTCTAAAAAATCATAGTTTAGGCATAATCAAGAAATAAACCATTCAACTTTTTTGAAAATTCGTTAAACCATCGATATTTTCAGAAAAAATTGTCTTATGAAATTTTTGATTATGCCTTATACTAATATAATGCTTTTAATAAAAATATTTTCTAAAAGTAGCAACCTTGTTTATAATATAAATAATAAGTTATTTGTTAAGATTAGTCTTTTATTATGTTGCTTTTATATTACACTATATTGCTTTTTCTAAATATTTTAAAAGGAGTTTTATTATGGAAATAAATGATAAATTTCAATTAAAGGAACCTGTAATTCATGGTAATGATATCTTCCCTATTAATGTTTACAATAATATTAAAGTAAATAATAAACAATTATTTTTATATCATTGGCATAATGAGGTAGAATTTTTACATTTAAGAGAAGGAGAAGCAACATTTTATCTAGATACAAATCCTATAGTGCTAAAAAAAGGTGAATTTATCTTTATAAATAGTGGTATTGTTCATTCTGGATACTCAAAAAATTATTTAGATTGTTCTTTTGATGCAATTGTTTTTGACACCAATATTCTAAATAGTAATACAACTGGAATATCACAAAATAAATATATTTCTCCTTTTTTAAATAAAAAATCTATCATACCTAATAAATACACTAAGGAAACGGATTGGGGAATAGAAGTAATAAAATCTTTAAATTTTATAATAAAAGAATTTAATAGTAGAAAGAAAGGATATGAATTGGCTGTTAATGGAGCATTAT
>JBDMZA010000467.1:0-12428 GCA_039770155.1 Clostridiales bacterium | reverse complement strand
GAGCCTAAAAAATAATACCGAATTCTTTTCGTCTGAAGTTCGCTTAAATTGTGCGAATTCATACTCGAGAATTAGAGTTTATTTTTTGGCTATCCCTTAGGTTCTCTTTAAGGCTAATTTTAATATATAGTGGTACTTTATAAATACATTTAATTTGAGATAATTGAGTTAATATGAAAATAAATCATGTTAGGCATAATTAAAAATTTTATAAGACATTTTTTTTTGATTATGTATTAATCCATAGTTTTTAAAATAGGGGTGAAGTAATGATATTTTCAAAATTTACTTTTAATAGTAAATTACCAAAATATAAACAGTTAGAAAAATTTATAATAAATAATATAAATAAAGAAAATTTGATATATGGAAATAAATTGCCATCTACAAGAGAATTGTCTAAATTACTTAAAGTAAGTAGAAATTTGATAGTTAGTGTTTATGAAAATCTTGAATCGGCAGGATACTTAGAAATTAGAAATGGTAGTGGAACTTTTGTAATTTTGAATAGAGTTAGAAAAAAGAATAATATTTCAGAGAATATTTTATGGGAATCCTATATAAATAAATCTGGGAAAATGGCAAGAGAATTGGATATTGTTAAAACTCAATATAAATGGGAAAAAGGTATGATAGCTTTTAAAAGTATAGCACCTGATGAAAATTTATTTGATTTAAAGGGATTTAAGAGAGCATTTTTAGATATGTTTAGTATTGAAGGAAATAAAATTTTAAATTATGGTTATGCTAAGGGGTATCAAAAACTCATAGATTGGCTAAAAGAATATATGAAGTGTAAAGGTGTAAATACTGATGGTAAAGACATCTTAATAACAAATGGCTTTACAGAAGGGTTTAATTTGGTAACAGATACGATTATAAATAAAAAAGATGGAGTATTAGTAGAGGAACCTACACATAATACAGCATTAAAAATATTAAAGTTAAATGAAGTGGAATTAATTTCCATAACAATGGATAAAGATGGTATTAACTATGATATATTAAAGAAAAAAATTTTAGAAAAAAAACCTAAATTTATTTACATTACACCATCTTATCACAATCCTACGGGAATTGTGATGTCTGCTGAAAGAAGGTCAATGGTATATAAAATTTTAAGAGATAATAACATTATAATTATTGAAGATGGATTTAATGAAGAATTATTATACTTAAACTCTCATTTACTACCACTTTCATCATATTCAAATAGAAATGATTTTATTTACATCGGTAGTTTTTCGAAAATTTTATATCCAGGACTTAGAATTGGTTGGATATTGGCAGATAATAAATTAATAGATACATTAGAAAGCGTTAAAAGAACTAAAACAATACACTGTTCAACTTTAGATCAAGCAATACTTTATTACTATTTAAATGGTGGAGATTTCGAAAAATATATTAAGAAAGTAAGAAAATACTATGCAGATAAGTATAGATTAATAGTTGAATTTATTAATAAATATATTAATTATGAAGAGATTTCTGGAGAAGGTGGCTTACATGTATTTATAAAATTAAAGAAAAATTATAGCGTGAAAAAAATAATAGATGAATGCTACAAAAAAGGTGTGATTTTTATGCCAGGAAGTGTTTTCTATAAAAAAGGAGATGATGATTCAACAATTAGATTAGGTTTTTCAAAACTTACAGATAAAGAAATTGAGAAGGGAATAAAGGTAATTGGTGAAGTTATTTATCTGCAAAATATAGATAATAATAAATAATAAAACAAATAATATCACATTTTTAAAATCTGAGAATTACTAAGGGATATTCAAAAAATAAACTTTAATTTTCGAGTATGAGTTTGGTATTATTAATTCTATTAAAAAACAATTGATTCACTATATTGCCATAATTTTTTTGCCAGTTCTTTATCATAGGATAGTTTTGAGGATTTAATTGGTTTTTTATTACTAAAATACAAACCTGAAGTATTTTTAAGCTCAGGTGAAGTTGCTAAATATATTGAAGTTTCAGCACCTTGTTCTGGAGTTTTGAAAAAAACTCGTAATATTTTCATTATTAAAGTGCCAGAACCAGTTTCTCTATTTATTCCTATATTTGTTCCAACAGCTCCAGGATTAAGACAGTTTACGGTTATATTTGTTTCTTTTAGTATTCTTGAAAGTTCGTATGTAAACATTATTAATGCCAACTTTGATTGAGCATATGCTTTAAATGCACCATATCCTTTATCAAAATTTATATTATCAAAATTTATTTTTCCGACTGAATGAGCACCAGATGATACATTAATTATACGTGCAGATTCATTTTTTTTCATGAGATAAATTAATTTATTTGAAAGTAAGAAAGGTGCCAAGTAATTAACAGCGAACTGATATTCAATACCATTAGCATTTAATTGGCGTTTGGTTAGTATTACACCTGCATTATTAATTAATAAATCAAGTTTATTATTAGAATTTATAAAGTTAGAACAAAATTCATTAATACTTGAAAATGATGACAAATCACAAAGTGCAAGGTTTACATCCTTACTATTGCTTTTTTCTTTTACTATTTCCAAAGCAGTAGAACCTTTTTTTTGATTTCGACAGAGCATTATAACTTTATATTCTGCTTTGGCGAGTTCTATTGATGTTGCTGTTCCAATTCCAGAATTTGCACCTGTTACTATAGCTATTTTTTTATCCATATTATCTCCTTAGTGCTTTATATAATTTGATTTTACGAAAAATTATATAATAATTGCATATAATTTGCAACAAAAATTAGGCATAATCAAAAATTTAGTAAGACAACTTTTTGAAAAAATGAAATGATGATTTTTTCGTATTGAAAGTTAATTGTTCTAATTAGGCAGAATCAAAAAATAAACTGATAAACTTAAAAAATTAATAGTAAAAATCTCCTGAAAAATGTTATTATTTTAATATCTAAAAAAATATAACATCTAAGGGATATCCAAAAAATAAACTCTAATTCTCGAGTATGAATTCACATGTTCTAAGTGAATTTCAGACGAAAAGAATTTGGTATTATTTTTTAGGTTATCCTAAGAGACTTTTATTAATGATAAATATTAAGGAGTGATTTAAATGAATGTAAAAAAATACAAGAATAAGTTGGGTAAGTTAAAAGTATCTGAAAATAAACGTTATTTAAAATATGAGGATGGAACACCGTTTTTTTACCTTGGCGATACAGCTTGGGAATTATTTCATAGATTAAATCGTGAAGAAGCTAAACATTATTTGAGTAACCGTGCTGAAAAAGGTTTTACTGTTATACAAGCTGTTGCACTTGCAGAATTAAATGGATTAGATATTCCAAATCCATATGGAGAAATACCTTTAATAGATCTTGATCCAACAAAACCTAATGAAAACTATTTTAAGCATGTGGATCATATAATAGAATATACTGAAGAATTAGGCTTATATATGGGGTTATTACCAACTTGGGGCAAATATTGGAAGTTAGATGGTAGAGATTCAGTTATATTTACACCAGAAAATGCTAGGATTTATGGACGATTTCTTGGTAATCGTTATAAAGATAAAGCTGTCATTTGGATACTTGGTGGAGATCAAAATATTGAAAATGAAGAAGAATTTAAAATTGTAGAAGCTATGGCTTTAGGATTAAAAGATGGCGATAATGGAAACCATTTAATTACTTTTCATCCTCGTGGACCTGGTAGTTCTTCAGAGTTTATTCAAAATGTAGATTGGTTGGATTTAAACATGTGTCAAACCTCTCATGGAGCTCATGATCATGATACAGGTATTTTTATTGAACAGGATTATAATAAAAATACTGAAAAACCTGTATTAGATGGTGAACCACGCTATGAAACAATGCCTGTAGGGTTTTATTATCAAGAAGTTTCACGATACGATAGATTTGATGACTATGATGTACGTCAAGCTGCTTATTGGGCACTAATGGCGGGGTCTTGTGGTCATACTTATGGTAATAATAGTATTTGGCAAATGTGGAAGCCAGAACATAAACCAGTAATTTGGGCAAATATACCATGGTATGAAGCACTTGATACTCCAGGAGCTTTTCAGATGGGTCATATGAGAAAGTTTTTTGAATCTTATCCGTTTACAGAAATGGAAGCTACTCAGGACTTTATATTAGATGGACCATCCCATGGGGGAGGCAAAATAAGAGCTATGCTATCAAAAGATAAAACAATTGGCTTTGTATATTCGCCAAGAGGTAAGCAGTTTACTATGGATAGGCGCATATTTAAACCCTTGAGATTAAAAGAATACTGGTTTGATCCTCGTTATGGTTGTAAATATTATGCTCATACAACAGCTAATGCATCTTTTCAAACTTATGTGCCTCCAACTTCGGGAAGAGGAAATGATTGGATATTGATACTAGAAGATGAAAAGTCGAAAAAAATGTATACAGGATTATAATATTAAAAAAAAAATCACATATTTCAAGTATTTTGGAGAGGAATAGAATTTTCATCCATCAAAGAATCCCACTCTTCTAAGTAGCTTAGATGGATATCTTCCTGTTCCTTTAGTTGATTTTGAAGAGCAATTAATTTAACATAATCTGATACCACATCATCCGATTCAAGTTCTTCTTTAATGGCCATAATTTTTTTTTCACATTCTAAAAATGCAGTCTCAAGTTTTTTTAGTTTAGTTGCTCTCTTAGCTTTTTCTTTGGCAGGATTAATATATTTTTTCTTTTTTTCTTTATTTTCTGATTTTTTTTTCATATCAATTTTTTTCTCATTCTTTTCTAAGTACTGCTCATAACCATAGGGATAATAACTAACACCATCTATATCAAATAAAAGAATTGATGTGGCAATTCTTTTGACAAAATATCTATCATGGGATACAAAAACCAAGGTTCCAGTATATTCTTTCAGCATGTTTTCCAATATTTCCTTACTTATTATATCCATATGATTTGTGGGTTCATCAAGAATTAGGAAATTGGGTCTTTGTCTTAACAATTTACACAACTCAAGACGAACCTTTTCACCACCTGATAATGTATTAACTTGTTTGAATACATCATCCTGTGAAAACAAAAAAGCTCCAAGTGTACTTCGTACCTCAGTATGAGATAAGTTTGGGAATTTGTCCCAATATTCATCTAATAAAGTTTTATCACTTTTATATTGTGCCATATGCTGATCAAAGTATCCAATTTGCACCTTGTCACCTACTGAATATTTGCCACTTAACTGTGGAATCATGCCAACAATAGTTTTTAAAAATGTTGATTTGCCAAGACCATTACCTCCAATAATACCTATCTTTTCACCTCTCATTATATTAAGAGAAAGCTTAGAAAGTGGTTTATCATATCCTATTTCAAGGTCATTAACAGATAATACTTGTTTTACACTTGGATGTTTAGGTTCGAATTTTGCATGAAAACCTTTTGTATCTGCTAGTTCTGGATCTTCTATAATGTCCATTTTTTCAATTTGCTTAATTTTTGATTGTGCCATGGAAGCTTTTGTAGCTTTATAACGGAATCTATCTACAAGGCCGCTTAAATGTGCAACTTGTTTCTGTTGTTCTATATATTTTTTTTTCTGAAGTTCCCAATCTAGACGTTTTTTTTCAGCATAGACAGAATAATTTCCTGAATATTTTGTTGACTTTCCACGTTCGATTTCATAAACTATACTGACAATATTATCTAAAAATTCACGATCATGAGCTACAATAACTATAGTTTTTTTATAAGATTTCAAATATTCTTCAAGCCATTTAATAGCATTAACATCTAGATGATTAGTAGGCTCATCCAACAAAAGTATATCTGGTTTACTAAGCAACAACTTGATAAAAGCTATTTTTGTACGTTGTCCTCCTGAAAATTCTGAAAGAGATTTAGCTTTATCTTCATCTGAAAAACCAAATTCCTTAATAGCAACAGAGTATTCCTTCTTATAGCTGTATCCACCCAGAAGGCTAAATCTTTCCTGCAAATCCGAATATTTTTTAATTACTTTAAGATTTGAATCTTTTTCTATATCTACTAAAAATTTCTCAATATTTCTTTCAATATCAAGAATCTCTTGATATGCTTTTTTTACTTCATCCTCAAGAGTAACAGTTTCATCTTCAAAGGTCACTTGACTAAGGTAACCAATAGATGTATTTTTTTGTATATTAATAGATGATGATTCTCCATTATCATTTTTTGTAAGCTCATATTCTCCAATAATTAATTTAATTAGAGTAGTTTTTCCACAACCATTTCTTCCAATTAATGCAATTTTTTCTCCTTTGTTTATCTCAAAGTCAATTTCATATAATACAGTATTAGCTCCAAATGAAACACAACCATTTGTTATTTTGAGAAGCATTTGTAAAACTCCTTTTTTGCATGATTTTAAATTATATCACACCTTCTTTATGTTTTGTATTAGACTTTAAAAGATTCAAAGATTTAATATTTTAATTTTTAGGGACATCAAAATATTAAATCTACATTTAAAATAATAAATCATAGGATTTTAGTGAATTTTAGATTTTGAAAATGTGATATTATTTTTTAGAGTTTCTTAAATATAACATAATAAAAAATATATATGTCTGAAAAGATATTTTTAGTAACTTAAAATATTGTATATATAGGTAATATATAGTAATATAATAAAAGGGTATAGGTTTTTTTAGGATTAGAATCTAAAACCAATAAATCTAAGGATAACCTAAAAAATAATACAAAATTCTTTTCGTCTGAAGTTCGCTTAAATCATGCGAATTCATACTCGAGAATTAGAGTTTATTTTTTGGATATCCCTAAGCAAGAAAAAATGCAATTTTCAAGCAGTATATTTTTAAAATTTACTTGAAAATTGATATTACGATTGTGTTACAAATATGTCTATTTTGTGTTTAATGTAAATAATATGATAATATGTTTTATGATTTAAATTTCAATATATTACTGATATATCTAAAAAAAATAGGAGGAAAATTATGAGAAAAATTATTAGTTTTGTAATGATAATTACATTAATTGTTACATTTGCAAGTTGTGACAGTAAGTCAGATAGTAAATCTAAAAATACTTTTGTAACAATAGGAACTGGTGGCATAACAGGTATTTACTATCCTACAGGTGGTGCAATTTCACAAATTATAAATGAGAAACAAGATGAGTATGGAATTAAATGCTCAGTTGAATCAACTGGAGGTTCTGTTTTTAATATTAATGCAATTATGACTGGAGATTTGGATTTTGGTGTTGTGCAGTCTGATCGACAATATCAGGCTATTAATGGTCTAGCAGAATGGGAAGGAAAAGGGAAACAAGAAGATATACGTTCTGTATTTTCTATTCATCCTGAGTCAGTTACATTAGTTGCTGCAGTTGATGCTGGAATTAATAGTATTGAAGACTTAAAAGGTAAGAAAGTTAATATTGGTAATCCAGGTTCTGGTCAGAGACAAAATTCGATTGATGCCCTGGAAAATTTTAATATTGATTATAACAAAGACATAAAAGCGGAATCTGTAAAAGCAGCTGAAGCTCCAAGTCTTCTTCAAGACGGGAGAATAGATGCTTTTTTTTATACAGTAGGACATCCTAGTGGAGCATTTAAAGAAGCAACATCAGGAAAAAGAAAAGTGAAATTTATACCAATTGAAGGAATTGATAAACTTATAGACAAATATTCATACTATTCAAAATCGGTTATACAAAAAGATATGTATCCAAATGCTGAAAATACTGAAGATATTCCTACATTTGGAGTAAAAGCAACATTTGTTACATCGGCCGATGTTCCAGATGATGTAGTTTATGCAATTACAAAAGAAGTATTTGAAAATCTTGATGAGTTTAAATCACTACATGAGGCTTTTGGACTTATTACTAAAGAAAGTATGTTGGAAGGATTATCAGCAAAGATTCATCCTGGTGCAATGAAATATTATGAAGAAGTAGGGTTGAAATAGAAAGATAGATTTAAGGTGAAAAAAATTTTCATAGTACAACTTTTTTTATTGGTTGATGTGTTTATTTTTTGTTCTACCTAATGGATTATAAGGAGCTTTTATATTTTAATGAAAAATAATAAAAATATTAATACTAATGGTAGTAATGAGGATGTAAAATCTAATTTAGAGGATGATGAAAGAGCAACACGAAAAGTTAATGGATGGATGGGGTATTTAGTACCTGTTATAGCATTTTGTTGGTCAGTTTTTCAATTAGCAATTGCTTCGAAATTAACATTAGATTCAATTTATATAAGATCTATTCATCTAGCATTTGCTTTATGTCTTGTATTCTTAAGTTATCCTTGTTTTCGAAAAACTAGGTTTAATATTAAATTCCTTTCAAGAAGAGACAAAATTCCAATTATTGATATTTTCCTAGCCATTATTGCAACAATTTGTGCTTTGTATATAGTTTTAGATTACAATGGAATCATTTTTAGATATGGAAATCCATATTTACGTGATATCATAATAGGGATAGGTTTAATTATTTTACTTATAGAAGCAACTCGAAGAGTAATAGGTCCAGCACTTCCTATTATAGCAATAGTATTTTCAATATATGCTTTTTTAAGTCCCTATATGCCAGCTTTGATTGCTTCTAAAGGAACTTCTCTTAAACGGTTTGTTGGTCAAATGACTATGTCATCTGAGGGGATTTATGGAATTCCTTTAGATGTTTCTGCAACTATTGTGTTTCTTTTTGTACTTTTTGGTTCAATGCTTGATAAAGCAGGTGGCGGTAAGTTTTTTATACAGTTAGCTTTGAGCCTTCTTGGACGTTTTAAAGGAGGTCCTGCTAAAGCAGCTGTTTTAGGAAGTGGACTTACAGGTACTTTTTCTGGATCAAGTATAGCAAATATTGTAACAACAGGAACATTTACTATTCCACTAATGAAAAAAGTGGGATATCCAAGTACTAAAGCTGCAGCTATTGAAGTAGCAGCAAGTACAGATGGACAATTAGCACCACCAATTATGGGTGCAGCAGCTTTTATTATAGCAGAATATGTGAATGTACCATATGCAGAAGTCATTAAAGCTGCGGCTATTCCTGCATTTGCTTCATATGCTGCATTGTTTTATATTACACATGTTGAGGCTTCAAAATTAGGTTTAAAAGGAATGCCTGTAAATGAATTACCTAAGTTTGGTAAAACACTATTAAGTGGAATTCATTTTCTTATTCCACTCTTTTTCCTGATTTATGAACTTATGATTGCTAGACACTCTCCAGAAAGTGCAGCTTTTAAAGCTATTGTAGTAATGGCATTTATTATGCTTTTTAAGGACCCTATTCAGGCTTTTAAAAATAAAGAATCTATTAAACCAGCTTTTATAAAGTCGATTAAAGGTATTTGTAGTGCATTAGCTATGGGTGGGAAAAATATGCTATCAGTAGCACTTGCAACAGCAACAGCTGGTATAATAGTTGGAGTTGTTGCATTAGGACTTGGTGGTTTGATTACACAAGTTATAGGAGTCATTTCAGGGGGCAATATTTTTTTAATGCTTGTTATTACTGCAATTGCTAGTCTTATTATTGGAATGGGATTACCTACGACAGCAACTTACATTGTTATGGCAGCGTTAACAGCTCCAGCAATAGTAGAAATTGGTTTTGCACAGGGATTTGCAGTACCTTTAATTGGAGCTCATTTATTTTGTTTTTATTTTGGAATTTTAGCAGATGATACTCCACCTGTTGGTTTGGCTGCTTATACAGCAGCAGCTATTGCTAAGTCAAAACCTATAGCTACTGGAATACAGGGGTTTATGTACGATATTAGAACAGCGATTTTACCATTTATGTTTATTTTTAATACTGATCTTATTTTATATAATGTACATTCATGGCCGCAAGGAATACTTATTTTTATAATGGCCTGTTTAGGCAATTTTGCCTTTGTTTCTGCTACTCAGGGGTTCTTTATAACTAAAAATAAAATTTATGAAGTACCTATATTTTTAGTTATTACTTTGATTATGCTGCGACCTGATTTAATAGCTAAACTAATTGGTATTCCAAATAGCCAAAGATATTGGACTTATTTAATAGGTATGCTCATATATGGAATTATGTATATAGTTCAAAAATTTAGAATGCCAAAAGAAATAAAAGTTTAGAGTCTGAGGCAAAATATAATATGAATTTACTTTTGTAACTTAATAAAAAGCTTAAAAGATACAATTGATAAAAATTGTATCTTTTAAGTTTGTTTTATGAGTAATAATCTTGAGAGAACCTAAAAAATAATACCGAATTCTTTTCGTGTGAAGTTCGCTTAAATCATACTAATTCATACTCAAGAATTAGAGTTTATTTTTTGGATATCCCTTGATCTCTATAAATACAAATAAATTTTAACAGGCTTGTCTTTAAAAATAGATGTAACATTTTTTTCTGTTTTTTTAATGTTTATTATTCTTCTAGTATAAACTCAATATCATCAATATTACCCCAGTTTCCACCAGAAGATTCAAGATTTATTCCAACTGTACAACTTCCACCAATAACTTCAATGTTATTAATTTCATACTGAGCCCAGTTTAACCATCCAGTATTAACTATATCTACATTTAGTTCTTCTCCACCATAATCTTTAGCAAAAAGCTGCATTAATTCTTCTCCACCTCCACCAGATGACCAAACCCTTAAAGAATATGTACCATCTGGAATATCAGTAATTGTTTGAGAACAATTAAAGCTAAATGGTTCTCCAAGCCAATATTTTAAAGAATAATCTCCAGAATAAGCATTTCCTGTATTATTTTCTACAGCTAAAGCAGTAGTATCTCCAGTTACATTCCAATTATCTAGATTGCCACTTTCAAATCCTTTATCAGTAACACAGTTACTATCAACAGTAATGTTTGCAAAAGCTTTTAAATTAGTTCCTTCAATACTACCTTTAATTACAAATGTACCTACTTGATTCAAATTTGATTCGTCATATTCATCCCATGCTATAGGTACTGATTTAATTGAATCATCACTATAATCAACCTTTATAGAATCTGGTAGTACAAAATATTTACCAAGATTTGTTATTATATTTGTTTCAGGTACATTTGATATAACAGATTCAATGTATTTACCTCTTCGTCCAACTTTAAATATATCTAGAGATGGAAGTACTTTTCCATTGAAATCAAACATTGCTTGGTTTTCCCATGCATTTCCTTCACCTGTTTTCCAACCTACTCCATCAACTGGTATCCAGTCAGGTTCCCAATAAAATACACCAAGCCCTCTATCAATATCAGAAACAACTTCCATTATATTTCTAATTGCTGTAGCCTGACCTTGTACTGTTGCTTTATAACCGCCTGCATTTATATTATTTTTTGAGAATATGTTGCTTAAATTATCACCATTTTCCAATGTATATGCATAAGCAGTTTCAGCTATTACAAGTTCTTTTCTATATCTTGTAGCTAAATCTTCCATGTTTGATTTTAACTGATCTAAAGTACCATGCCAATATGGATAATATGACATACCAATAACATCAAAATCAACTTCTTTTTTAATCAACTCATTAAATACCCTTACATACAATTCATTTTTTCCACCATTAGATAAATGGATTGTAATTTTTGTTTTCTTTGGACAGATTTCTCTGATAGCTCTTGCTCCTTGCTTTAAAAGTCCAGTAAAACCTTCATAACCACCGATTTCAGTATCAGTTGACTCCATCCATGTTTTGCCATTAGGCCAAACTATGCCACCATTAACTTCATTACCTATTTGAACCATACTTGGTATTGCTTTAGACTTCTTTAATCCAAGTAAAACATCCTTAGTGTATTCATATAATGCAACTTCTATTTCTTCTTGAGTTAACTCTTCCCATTCTGAGGGCTTATTTTGTTTACTAGGATCTGCCCACCAATCACTATAGTGAAAATCTAATAAAATTTTCATACCATGTTTTTTAGCTCTTTTTGCAAGTGCTATTGTAACATCTTTATTATTATTTCCTCCACCAAGCGGGTCACCCTTAGCGTATATTATGTTACCTTTATCATCTAAAATATCTTCATTATAAACTGGATTGTTCCAAACTCTTAATCTTACATAATTAACACCATGATTTTTTAAGATTTTAAAGCAATCAACTTCATTTCCTTTTTCATCAAAAAATTTACCACCATTTTTCTCGATTTCTGCAAGCATTGAAATGTCAACACCTTTGATAAAGTTTTTATTTAGTGATCTAATTGGATTTATATGAATATCATTTGAAGTTGATTTACCACCGTAAAGCAAACTTGTAGCAAAAGGTGTAATAAAGATTAGTATTACTAAAGTAACTGTAATTTTTTTGTTAAACCAATTCAATAGATTTCCTCCTATTTTTTGATTATGCCTAACTTTAATATATAAATAAATTATATAAAAAATTTAGATTTTAAAGTATGATATAAAACTCATAT
>JBDMZA010000466.1:0-6545 GCA_039770155.1 Clostridiales bacterium | reverse complement strand
GTTCTCCTAATTTATTTTTTTAATAATAAACTATTCTATTAATAATAATTTTTTATATATCTAAAAATTATTTTTGGGGGCATTAATATGGATTTAGCAACAATTGTTGGAATTGTATTAGGAATAATTTGTATAATACTTTCAATTCTTTTAGGTGGTGGATCAATAGTCGCCTTTATTGATTATCCTTCAATAATGGTTGTTTTTGGTGGAACAATTGCCTCTCTTCTAATATCTTTTAGAATTCATGAAATTAAGCCAATAATGAAAGTTACTGTTCTTGCATTTACTACCAAAAAAACAGATTTAGCAGGTTTAATAAGCCTTTTTACGGTTTTATCACAAAAAGCAAGAAAAGAAGGTTTATTGTCCTTAGAAGCCGATATAGAAAAAAATGATGATAAGTATATAAAAAATGCTATGCAATTAGTTGTAGACGGAGTTGAGGCTGAAATAATCAAGGACCTTATGGAAACTGAAATAACTAAAATGGAACAAAGGCATAAAAAAGGTATGTCCTTATTCAAAGTATTAGGTTCTATGAGTCCAGCATGGGGTATGATAGGCACACTTATAGGTCTTGTTAATCTTTTAAAAGCTCTTGATGATCCTGCTAAGATAGGACCTGCAATGGCAATTGCGCTTTTAACAACTCTATATGGAAGTTTGATTGCAAATATTTTTTGTATTCCAGTTGAGAACAAATTAAAACTTAGAAGTGACGAAGAAACTCAACAAAAGGAAATGATTATTGAGGGTATATTATCAATTCAGTCAGGTGAAAATCCGAAAGTAACCGAATCTAAACTAAAATTATTCTTATCACCTAATATGAGAGATTCTGTAGAAAGCCAAGCATCCACATAGGAATATTCAAAAAATAAAATCAAATAACTCAATATTATCTTTCAGGTTCTCATAAGAAGTGGAGGTGAAAAAATGGCACGAAAAAAAAATAACGATGATCATGATGAAGGTTTGCCAGCCTGGATGGGTACCTACGGTGATCTAGTAACCCTTTTATTAACCTTTTTCATATTATTATTCTCAATGGCAAATTTGGATGCCAAAAAATTTGAAGAAATAGCTCAAGCAATGAAAACAACTTTCATGAGATTAGATAGTAGTGGTGGTGGAGAAAGTTTTAATGATAACAAAGGCAAAGAATTTATATCGCTAAATGAAAATAACAGGCAAATTATCAAAAAAGACGAAAACAAAGATAAAAAAGAAAAGGAATCAGAATCAGAGTCTGAGAAGAAAGAGGAATTGGAAAAATTAGAAAGTGAGATTGAGGATTTAACAAAAAAATATGGTTTAGTAAATGATATTGAAGTAACTGAAACAAAGTCATCCTATATTATAAGACTTGATTCTATAATGTTATTTAACTCCGCCAGTGCAAATATAAAAAAATCAGCTTTAAAACCCTTAAAAGAATTAAGCACTTACCTTAAATCATTTAAAAAAGAAATATCAATACAAGGACACACAGATAATTTACCCATAATAACTTCAGAATTTCCAACTAACTGGGAATTATCAACAAGGCGAGCAACAAATGTAACCTTGTTTTTAATCAAGGAATGCGATCTGGATCCATATAAGCTCACAGCCTCAGGAAATGGTGAATACAAACCTATAGTACCAAATAATTCTGAAGCTAATAGGAATAAAAATAGAAGAATAGATATTTCAATACAAAAATAAACATCCATTTAGGAATTTAAAAATATGGTATTATTTTTTAGGTTCTCCCAGTTTATTTTTTTATTCTGCCTAAAGATGCTTATTTCTATCTTTATTTATTAAATCTTCTACAAGATTTTTTTCTTTTATATCTAAAAATAATTTATAGATAACTTTATGTCTAATGAATAAAACTTTATTCTCAATCTCAAATTTAAGTGTTAAAAAATCAAATCCTGTCCATTTATAATCATTAATTTCATTCCATTTTATAAAATTCTCTTTCAAATAAATTCCATCTTCTGTGATTTTTGTATCTACAATGGCTCTATAAAGATAAAATAGACAGCAATACAAGCTTACTATTATAACAACTTTCCACATATAATCATCTGTCCTCATATATGTTCTAAGTGATACAAATGATAATAAAAGCCATATGACCATTGCCAATAAATCTCCATTTATTTTATATTGCTTAATTTCAACTAAATAATTCTTTGATCTTAATTTCATTTTTATAATTCTAAGAAACCATACAGCTGTTAAAATTGTTGTAATCATAAGAATAATATACAATATTATGTATAATACTAATTTAGTAGAATAATCCATAATCAATATCCTCTCATTTTATCATCTGTACTAGGCATAGGGATAGCAAAAAAATAAACTCTAACTCTCGAGTATGAATTCGCACGATTTAAGCGAACTTCAAACGAAAAGAATTCGGTATTATTTTTTAGGCTCTCCATAATCAAAAATTTCTAAGGAAATCCTATTATATTTTTAAAATGTATATTTATTTTTTGAATATCCCTATCAAAGCAAATAGTATTTATAAATCTATTTGCTTTGATTTTTTTATTAATTGCTATCTTCCTATGAACCCCTAAACATTTTCAGCTTTGATTCTTTTTCTTCTAGCATCCTCTAACATCATATCTTTAACCTTCATTAATCTGGTCAAATTACCTCTTTCACTTTCATCTAATTTCATTTTTATATATTTTATAGTTTCAGCTAATTGAGGTATCATTACATGCTCCAATGCATTAACACGTCTTCTTGTTTTTTCTATTTCATCTGCCATGAGTTGTACACTTTTTTCTACTTCAGCTAATTTTATAAGAGTAGGTAATATTTTTTGTAAGTATTCTATAGAAGTATCCAATTCTCCTGAAGTAGCTAAAAAACCATAGGGATAATTTACAGCATCGCTTTCAATAGAATCTTTCATTTTAAATTTTGGTACTTCAACACTCATAACATTTTTTTTCTCTATATTCATAGAAAGTTTTTTTGTAGCAAAGGATAGTGAAGATAAAAGTTCTTTTTCACCTGTAACTGATTTTGCTAAAAGAAATCTTTCATATAAATTTTTTAATTTTTCTTCAGTCTCTTCTCTTAATGTCTTATTTTCCCTTATCAAATCTAGGAATCTTTTCATTAATTCATCTAACTTATCTTTTAAGAGCTTATGACCTCTTCTTGCTATATTCAATCTTTTCTTTAACCTACTAAGCTCCATACGAGTGGGATTTACCTGAATATTTGCCATTTTAAATCCCCCTATTCATCCTTTAAGTATTTGTCCAAAAATTCACTTCTAATCCTTTTTAGTTCACTATGAGGGAAAATCTTAAGGAGTTTCCAACCCATTTCCAAAGTTTCTTCAATACTTCTTTCAGAAGTAAATCCTTGAGCAACATATTCTCTTTCAAATTGATCAGCAAAATTCGCATAAATCTTATCTGTTTCTGATAGAGCAGCTTCTCCCAAGATAACTGATAATTCTTTTGCTTCTTTTCCTCTTGCATAGCAGGCAAATAATTGATTCATTGTATCTGAATGATCTTCTCTTGTCTTATCCTTACCTATACCTTTGTCCTTAAGTCTTGATAATGATGGCAATACATCAATTGGTGGCACTACACCTTTTCTATGTAATTCTCTACTTAGGATAATCTGTCCCTCAGTAATATAACCTGTCAAATCAGGAATAGGATGAGTTTTATCATCTTCTGGCATTGTTAAAATAGGAATTAATGTTACACTACCTTCGATTCCTTTTTTTCTTCCTGCTCTTTCATACATAGTTGCTAAATCAGTGTACATATATCCAGGATATCCCCTTCTTCCTGGAACTTCTTTTCTTGCAGCAGATACTTCTCTTAGAGCCTCAGCATAATTTGTTATATCAGTAATAATTACAAGAACATGCATATTCTCCTCAAAAGCTAAATACTCTGCAGCAGTTAATGCCATTCTGGGTGTAGCAATACGCTCAATAGGAGGATCGTTTGCAAGATTCATAAACATAACAGCTCTATCTATAGCTCCAGTTTTCTTAAAATCCTTTATAAAAAAATCTGCTTCTTCAAAAGTTATACCTATCGCTGCAAAAACAACTGCAAATTTGTCATCTTTTCCTCTTACTTTAGCCTGTCTTGCTATTTGTGCCGCTAATCTGGCATGTGGAAGACCTGATGCTGAAAATATAGGTAATTTTTGTCCTCTAACCAAAGTATTTAATCCATCTATTGCTGATATACCTGTTTGTATAAACTCTGAAGGATAATTTCTTGCTGCTGGATTAACAGGAACACCATTAATATCAATTTTTTTATCAGATATAATCTTTGGTCCTCCATCAACTGGATTTCCAAGTCCATTAAAAACTCTTCCCAGAATTTCACTCGACACTGAAAGTTCAATTCCTCTTCCTAAAAATCTTACTTTACTACCTTCAACATTAATACCAGCTGAACTTTCAAACAGTTGAACCATAGCATTATCTTCATCAACTTCTAAGACCTTACATCTTCTTATTTCACCGCTGGGTAATTCTATTTCTGCTAATTCACCATATTTTACATTATTAACTTTCTTAACAAGCATTAAAGGACCTGCTATTTCTTCTATAGTTCTATACTCTTTAAACATTAGAGAATTTGGCAGTTTTTCTGATACACTTGGTTTCTTAGGCATAAATCTCCCTCCATTCCTCTATTGCCTTGTTTATCTCAATATCTATATCACTACTTATTTTTTCAAAATTGTCTGAACACTTATCTTCCTCTATATATTTAAATCTTCCAATTTTTTCTCTTACAGGTAAATTAAATAGTTTTTTACCATCTATACCATCTTCAATGGCTTTTAATCCTGTTTTATAGAATTTTAAAATAAGTCCCATTAACATAAATTGCTTATCCAAAGATGTATAAGTATCAGTATCATCAAAAGCATTTTGGTGAAGGTAATCTTCTCTAACCGATCTTGCTGTTTCTAATGTCATAACATCTTTAGATGATAGTGAATCAAGACCTACAAGTCTTACTATTTCTTCAAGTTCTGATTCTTCTTGAAGAATTCTCATAAGTAAATTTCTATTTTCTATCCAATCTCTCGATACATTCTTAGCTAGCCATTCATCAAGATTATCAATATAAAGTGAATAACTTAAAAGCCAATTTATTGCTGGAAAATGTCTTCTATAAGCTAATGTTGAGTCAAGTCCCCAAAAAACTTTTACAATCCTAAGTGTTGCCTGAGTTACAGGCTCAGATAAATCTCCACCTGGAGGTGATACAGCTCCAATAGCAGTCAAAGCACCTTCTCGTCCATCTTTACCCAAGTTAATAACTTTACCTGCTCGTTCATAAAACTGTGCTAATCTTGAATTTAAATAAGCAGGATAACCTTCTTCTCCTGGCATTTCTTCAAGTCTTCCTGACATTTCTCTTAATGCTTCTGCCCATCTTGATGTAGAATCTGCCATTAATGCAACTGAATATCCCATATCTCTAAAATATTCAGCAATTGTTATTCCTGTATAAATTGATGCTTCTCTAGCTGCAACAGGCATATCTGAAGTATTTGCAATTAATACAGTTCTTTTCATAAGAGATTCACCAGTTTTAGGGTCAATTAATTCAGGAAACTCCATTAAAACATCTGTCATTTCATTTCCTCTTTCACCACACCCAATATAAACTACTACTTCTGCATCTGACCATTTTGCAAATTGATGTTGCACAACTGTTTTTCCACTCCCAAATGGTCCTGGCACTGCTCCAACACCACCTTTAGCTATAGGAAACAGTGTATCTATTACTCTTTGCCCCGTAATCAATGGTGTATCAGGAGACAATTTTTCTTTAAAAGGCCTTCCTTTTCTTACAGGCCATCTTTGCAACATTGTTATATCTATTACTTCTCCTGTCTTACTTTTTATCTTTGCAACAGTATCTTCTACAGTAAATTCACCTTCATAGATTTCTACAATTTTGCCCTTCATTCCATAGGGAATCATAACTCTATGTTCTATTAACACAGTTTCCTGGACTTTTCCAATTATATCCCCGGCTTCTACTTCATCACCTTTTTTTACTATAGGTTCAAAATACCATTTTTTATCTCTATCTATAGATGTTATATCAATTCCTCTAGTTATATTATTTCCATAGGCATTTCTCATTCTTTCAAGAGGTCTTTGAATACCATCAAACATTTGTTCAACTAATCCTGGTCCCAATTCAACACTTAAAGGAAACCCTGTAGAAACCACTGGTTCTCCTGGACCCAGTCCTGCTGTTTCTTCATATACCTGAATTGAAGCTCTATTGCCATGCATTTCTATAATTTCACCAATTAAATTATGTTTGCTTACTCTAACAACATCAAACATATTAGCATCTCTCATTCCCTCAGCTATTACAAGAGGGCCTGTTACTTTTACAATTGTTCCTTCGCTCAATTCTAATCACTTCCTACCATAATTTTTTTATAACTCATTCTTCTCATGTTAACAATCACTAAATCGACTACCCTATTTACGAATTACAATTTAT
>JBDMZA010000465.1:0-8375 GCA_039770155.1 Clostridiales bacterium | reverse complement strand
GATTAATGTAGTCTTATTTTTAAGATAATTTAAATATGAAAGAATATCATTAGGTATAATTTTTTTACAATCAGAAAGTATTTTTATGTAATTCTTTATGATACTATATAATTATGTCTTTTCAAAATATTTTTAACGGAGTAGTCAAATGAGAATTAAAAGCAATGAAATGTATAATCAATTTTTAAAAATATTATTAAAGTTTGGCTTTTCATTAGAAAAAGCTAAATTAAGTGCTAAACTTTTTACGGAATCAAGTCTTGATGGATATTATTCTCATGGATTGAATAGATTTCCTCAATATATATCTTCTATTACAAATGGATATATGAAAGTTAATAATGAACCTAAGAATATCAATTCTATTGGAGTTCTTGAACAATGGGACGGTCAGTTAGGACCTGGAAATATTAATGCATACAAATCTATGGAGCGTTCTATTGATATGGCAAAAAAAAATGGAATTGGCTGTGTTGCACTTAGAAATACAAATCATTGGATGAGGGGAGGCTCATATGGATGGCAAGCAGTAGAATCTGATTGTATAGGAATATGTTGGACAAATACAATACCAAATATGCCTCCTTGGGGATCTATTGAATCAAAACTTGGCAATAATCCTATTATATTTGCAATTCCGAATACTAATAAACATATTGTATTGGATATTGCAGTTTCTCAGTTTTCATATGGTCAATTAAGTAATTTCTCTAATGAAAACAAAATACTTCCAGTAGATGGTGGGTATAACAATAATGGTCAATTGACAAAAAAATCAACAGAAATTTTAGACTCCAAACGACCTTTACCGATAGGTTTTTGGAAAGGTTCTGGATTATCTCTGGTTCTAGATTTAATAGCAATGATTCTTTCTGGAGGAAACAGCAGTTATGATATTGGAAATTTGAACCACGAATATGCTGTTTCTCAAGTTTTCATTACATTTGACTTAAAACGACTGCCAGAAAATAATTTAATCCATGAGAAAATAAAAAAAACAATTGATAATTTACATATGTCTCTCCCTGTAGATAAAAATAAAAAAGTATTATATCCAGGTGAAGGAACTTTATTGCGTCGAAAAGAAAATTCAGAAAAAGGAATTCCAGTAGATCATAAGATTTGGGCAGATATACTAAAAATGTGAATACTATTATTTTTTTTTAAATTTCATTAATAGAATTTAATAATAGATTTTATTTAGTTAAGGCATAATCAAAAAATCCTGTAATCTTCTTAGATTTCTGCAATTGACAGCATGACTAACCAGCTCTATTATGAAAAAAACTTCACCAGATGTTTTAAAATTTAATATTAGTCCTTCTATATTTATATTTAACTAATTATTCTATATTTATTTAACTATTTTCCAATAAGTATATGCATATTAGGCATAATAAAAAATTTCATAAGACAATTTTTTTCTAAAAATATCGATGGTTTAACGAATTTTCAAAAAAAGTTGACTAATTTATTTTTTGATTCTGCCTTATAGAGTATTGAATGTTATATAATTAAAGTAAAATAAAAAATTCTACATTTACATATTTAGGAGAGCCTAAAAAATAATACCAAATTATTTTCGTCTGAAGTTCGCTTAAATCGCACGAATTCATACTCGAGAATTAGAGTTTATTTTTTGGCTATCCCTTACATATTTAAATTTGCTTAAATTTTGAATTTTGCTGTGTATATTTTAATAATTAATTAAATTAAGGAAAGGAAATTTTTGCTATGGATTATAAAAGAAGTTTTGAAGATATACTTAAAGAACAGAAAAAATTAGTACAAAAAGAAGAATTATTACTTAATGAAATAGCAAAAGATAATTTACTTGAAGAAAATTTAAAACTAAAAGATGAATTAAAAAAACTAATAAATGATAATAAAGTTTTAAAAAGTGAATTAAAAGATATTAAAAATTCTAATTCACAATTAAAAACTGCTTTATTTGAAAGATTGATTGATGAAAAAACTTTACTTCTTGGAAAGTATAAAGAAAAACTTGATATCTATATTCAAAAAAGTAAAGAAAGTAATATAAGCAGACTGGAAGAATTTGAAAATGCACTTAAATCTAATTTGATACAGCTTAAAAGAACAAATCAAGAGTTATCAAATGAAATTTATAATAAATTTAATGAAAAAATAAAAACACTTGAAAGTTATATAGATGCTGAATTTGCTGCTAAAAGAAAAGATATGCTAAATTCTCATAAGAGTGTTGAAAGAGGGTTAACCCATAAAATTGATGATTTAAAAAATCAAGAATTAGAAAATGATTCAGTTAATAAAATAGTTAAAGAAAGCAATTACGAAATTAAATTTGGATTAAATTGGATTAATAAAATTGGTATGATAATAATACTAATTGCTTTTTCGACAATGCTAAGATATGCATATCTAGGATGGTTTTCAAAGGAATTTAAAGGTATATTTGCTTTTAGTGTAGGAATTATTTTTATAATCATTTCTGAAATTATGATTCGTAAGAATAAAAATTTTTTCGCACTTGGTTTATGTGGGGGTGGAATAGGAATACTATATGTGGCATTATTTCATAGTTATTTCAATTTACAGATTATAAATATGGAAATTGCTCTATTGCTTTCTATAATTGTTACTACAGTAGCTATTCTATTCTCACTTAGATTTAATTCTATATCAATATCAGTATTATCATTAGTGGGTGGATTTATACCATTTTTGTCTTATCTTTTTGCTTATGGATTTACAAAAGAATTTGAATTTCATTCTGCATTTGGATATTTATTATTACTTAATTCAGTTACATTAGCTATATCAGTCAAGAAAAGATGGCAAAGTATTAAATATGTTAGTTATATATTAAACATACCATCTATACTATACCTTGTTTTTTTGTATATTGACAAGGATTTTGGAAATGAGTACATTGCTTCTATTTATGTAATGCTAACTTTTGCTATTTATCTAACTGTGGTTTTACTATATCCAATAATTCAAAAATTAAAATTATTAGTTGAAGATTATATTTTAATTATAATTAATACAGTTATTAGTTGTAGTTCAATATATTTGATTTTTAATATAACAGGTCATGATTTTAATGGAATTTTATCATTTTTATTTTCTGTAATATATTTACTATTGGCATTTATTGTATCAAAATTTATAAAATCAGAGAAACTTGCAAAAACATTATTATATTTAACTTCATATATGTTTGCGATAATCGCTATTCCTCAGCAATTTGGTATAAAGTGGTTTGCAATTGGATGGTTGGTTGAGGGATTATTGGTATTTGTATATGGTTATAAGAAAAAATATAAATATGTAGAAATTTCAGGATTAGTAGTTGCGGGCTTATGTTATTTTGGAGTTGTTGTAATAGACTTTTTTAGATATGAGATTATATCTGTTGATGTACCGTTTTTCCAATTTAGATATATTTGTATAACTATAGTATTAATAGCTATAACATATGTGTATTTAAAGGATTATATAAATAATATGATAAGAAAATATTCCATTAGGGGTGCGGTTACGATATTTTTAAAATATTTTATGATTTTAAATTCATATTTTTATTTAGTTTATTCATCTCAAAAGTTATTTAATTATTTACTTGCAGATAATTTAGGAAGTTATAACCAAAACGATTTTTTCAAGACATTGATTTTTATAACAATAACAATTATAACTGCATATGCAATTGATAATATAATAATTTTAATTTCAAAGGTAACAAAAGTATTATCAATTATTTTGTATATTTTCTCCAATTTATTAATTTTTATATCAACACTAGCTTTCAATCCATTCAAACCTGAAAAATATTTAATTTTAAGTATAATAGCGGTTTTATTAGTAATCTTGTTTAATATATTTACTCTACTAAATATAAGGAAAATAGTTCTTTATTTTTCCAAAGAATTTAATTTTAATATTGAGTTTTACCCGATAATAATAACGATAATTTTACTTTTGAATACATCTATTATATTAAGCCGACAATTCGATTTAGGTGGTATAAAGATGATATTTAGTATATTCTATATTATTGTAGCACTATTAGCTATAGTATATGGATTTAAATATAAGTATGTATATCAAAGACGTTTTGGACTGGTTCTATCAATATTTTCAACAGGAAAACTGTTTATTTATGATTTAGTTTTGTTAGAGGTTTGGATGAGAATAATTAGTTATTTTGTATTTGGTATTGTGTTAATTGGTATCTCGTATATATATCAGCATTACAGCAGGCAAATACAGTCAGATGTTATTAAGAAGTGAAGCAAAATAAAAATATATCTAAATCAACAAACATCAAAAAAGCATTTTTTTATTTTAAAAAATATGCTTTTTTATGAAATTATATAGTTATAAAATTAAAAAATATTAGTCTTCATATAATATACCTGAGTAATAGATGCCTAAAGAATCTTTTTTCTTCAACTGAATTTTCTTAGATCCAGAAATTTTATTATTTTTAAAAGAATTTATATTTATTTCTACATCTGCATTTGTATTATATGGCGACCAATAAATAGTATCACCAGATTTAATTATTGTTTGAGTACCCTTGTTTTTGACAATTGAATTTCTGGGAGACCAGAAACAAAACTTACCTTCACTGCATGATATCTGGATGTAATCAGCATTAGTATCAAATATTTTCAAAGGAAAACCAGGGACATTACTCATTATTGGCGAATATTCTTTTAGTTGAAATTCAACTTTGGGTTTTATATTTATAGTTGTTCCATCTTCTGCATAAGAAATAATTTTAAACTTAGTAGTAGTATAATCAACTGGTTTATTTGGTAGTAACAATGTAGTTAGTAATATTAAGATACATACAATTACGGCAGTAATAAATTTAATTTTTAAAAAAAATGGAACATATTTTTTTGATTGAATCTGGTTAATGTCATCAAAAATCTTTCTCTTAAGCTGCTCGTCTACTTTTATTGTGTTCATTGCTTCTATGTATTTATTGAACATATAAAGTTTCTCCTCCTTTTAATTCTGCCTTTAAAATTTCGCGACCTCTTTTTAATTGAGTTCTGACTGTAGAGTGCTTTCTTTTAAGTATTAATGCAATTTCAGAGGTTGAATAATTTTCAATATAATAAAGATATAATACATTTCTGTATTTGATTGGAATACTAAGTATATGCATCAAAACTTCTTTATACTCATTTTTCATTTCTGGTAAAATAATATTTTCACATGGTATAAACCTAGTTTTCCATGAACTTCTCAACATATCTTTGCAAGCATTAATAGCGACTCTAATAATCCAATATTTTTCATGTTCAGAGTTCTTGAAAGTTTTATTTTTGATATAAATTTTAATAAATACTTTTTGACAAATATCTTCTGCATCATGAATATTTTTTATATACGTAAAAGCAATGCGAAGAACCATATTTGAATATTTTTCAAACAAAAGAACGATATTATTATTTTCCATTCGTAACACTCCTTCAAAGATAAAACGATTCTAACCTCAAAAATGTTTCATTAAAAATAAAAAACTTTGGAATATATTTTAAGAGAAAATATATTGAAAAAAGTTATAGCTATGAGAAATCAAAATAAAATTTCGGCTAGATCAAAAATGAATCCTGAAGAGTTAGAATCGTTAGAAACTACAACTCTTGGTACTGCCTCTTTTACTGAAACACTTTCTTTTAAATAATCAGATAAAACTTTTCATGCACACTTACTTAACTTAGATAAGGCATAATCAAAAATTTCATAAGACAACTTTTTTCAGAAAATACCGATGCTTTAACGGATTTTTTTAAAAAGTTGACTAGTTTATTTTTTGATTATGCCTAATAATTTTCAAATATACACAAAAAAAAGCTTATACACTTTGGCACAGCTTTGAGAATTTCTTCATACAAATATTCGCCAAATTTTATAACTTTTCTTTGATGACAAGACAGACAAAAATATCTGCATTTACATGAAAAAAGTAATAAATACTCGCTATTACACATATCACACTTCATTCTTGCAAATCCATGCTTTAAATCTCAAAACTCCATATTTACCCTTAAATCTTTTATCCCATATTCCCTCAAATTTTTCAAAATGATTCTCTACACAGTTATAATAATCACTTTCATTATGATTTCTAGTTTTGTATAATTTAACCAATAATATTCAATAAAATTACTTTGTTTGACATGATCTGTATTGATATTCAATGTAATATTTTATAATTTATGAAACAACTGAAAATTCTATTAATGTAAGCCCATAAGATGAATCCATAGGTGGAAAATCGGGAATTAAAATAATTAATTCCCTCCTACTCCAATGTTATATGATTTAAATCAAATTTTATAAATCCTAAAATTAAATTCATACTTTAAATTTCAATTATTGAAATTTTATGGGGTCACCTGCAAGTTCATTAAGATACATTTCTAAATTAGTATAACCTGTTTTTGATAGGTTCGTATTATTACGATCTGATGAATTTGAAGGATTGAGACTGTGTTTTGTTTCCCAACTATCAGGCATACCATCATTATCTGTATCCCAATCAGAATTTCGTTTAACTTCAGGATAGTTTTCTAATCCTCCCACATCTGCTTCATTATCTGGAAGTCCAGGTAGTCCTGTTTTACTGCCTTTATAAGTATAAGTTCCATTACGTGTTTCTTCAATAACACGTTTGTCATGATCATCCAACATAGGAACATTGCAACCAACATCATTTAGTACATCATTGTAGGATTCCTTAGCAGTTTGTGTATTTACATAGGAATCAAAAAATGGTTCATCCACCAAATAATTGTAATCCCTCGGTTCACCGCTTTCTATGCTTCCTTTTTCTTGAGATGATTCGTTCCAATAGTTTTCCATGATATTACCATTAAAATAATAACGTTGTGTTCCTTCAAAACCATCATTTTGTGCATTAAGTGCTGTAAATACCTCTGATGCCGGGCCTGGTTTGTAGTAATTATTGACAAAATTAACTTCATGTGCTCCACCATCAGTTGTACGATGCTTCCAATTGTAAACAACATTATTTCGTATATCCAAACGTCCTGCGTATGTTAAAGTTCCATGAATTAATCCTCCTGCCAAGCTCCAGTTTCTACCTGCACAGTGAGCAAGTAAATTATGATGGAAACTACCTATATCACCACTAATACTGGCAGCATATCCATGTTGTGAACCCTCAGGATAATTTTTGTGACCAGCTTCATTAAGTGCTTCTGAGATAAGACAACGCTGCAATGTAATCATTTGACCGCTTCTAGAACTAAAGGCTTCATCAATTGTCCAGCTAATTGAGCAGTGATCAAAAATTGAGTTATTTGCTGAAGCCATTCCCATACCATCCATAGTATTTCCTGAATCAGTACCTACACGTGTTCTGATATGACGAATTACGACATGTTCTCCACCAGTCATACCAAAAGTATAACCACTTATACAGATTCCTTTTCCCGGAGCCGTTTGACCAGCAACATAGACATTATCATTTCCTTTTGTACCTGTTATAAGAAGCTTTGATTTTAGATGTATTACTCCAGAAACTTCAAAAACAATTGTTCTAGGTCCTGTTTGGTCAATAGCATCACGAAGACTTCCTGGACCAGAATCATTTAGATTTGTGACTTTTATAACACTTCCACCACGTCCACCTTTGGCAAAACGTCCATATCCTTCAGCACCTGGAAATGCAAGTAATTCTTCATCGGAACTGGATGTAACAATTGGTGAATTTGAAGTTTTAGTTGCAGTTGTTTCTGCTGGTGTATCTTCAGATGAAACTTCAGATGAAACTTGAGAATTTACTGTAAAATTAGTTGGATCTGTATTAGAACCACTATATGTCAGGTTAAATCCAAAAGTAACTGAACCATTGGACAGTATACTTGAATTCCAATCGCTATTACTTACAACAACAGAAGAACCCGTTTGTATATAATTTGCATTCCACATATTGGTTATTGTTTGATTGCCAGGAAATGTCCACCTAACATTCCATTCTTCAATAGCAGATGAGCCGATATTTTTAATTGTTACATTTACAACAGCACCACTTCCCCAATCATTTTGAACCTCATAAGTGGTAGTTACATCAGCAGATGCAAATAGATTTACCATGAATAATGAAATAGAAACTAGTACTATTAGCCCAATAATTATTAACTTTTTATTCATAACAATCCCCCCTTTTAATATATTTAATTAAAATGAATTAAAGTAATAACAAACTAATATTTATTTATAAATGAAATTTGATTTTCTAAATGTAAAAAAAAGTTCTATAGATGATAAATTTACAATATTAACTTTTAAAAAACAAAAAAGAGTTTAGTTTTATAATTTTATATATATTCATAAGTCTTATT
>JBDMZA010000464.1:0-3778 GCA_039770155.1 Clostridiales bacterium | reverse complement strand
TTAAATAAATTATCCAAGCAAGGTACCACAATTATACTAATTACTCATGCAACTACTAATATTGTATTATGTGATAAAGTTGTTTTTTTAGGTGTTGGTGGAGTTTTATGTTATTTTGGTAATCCAGTCATTATGAATAAATTTTTTGAAGTAGATGATATTGCAGATATTTATATGAAGTTATCAGTTGTCGAGGATAATTCAACAGAACAAGATCTTGTAAATATTGCAACTCATTTTAATTCAAAATTAAATAGAACCAAAGAATACAGTAACATGCAAAATGATATTAAAAATGCTGTCATAAATGAATCTAAAAATATAGATAATAAAAATAAAACAAAAGATTCTTTCTGGCAATTTAAAATTTTAATGAAAAGATATTTCAAATTAATATTTTCTGATGGACTAAGTCTATTTTTAATGCTTGGACAAGCACCTTTGATGATTTTTATTTTATCTCTTGTAGGAGATGAAAATTCATTTAAATCATCCTTCATGGCAACTCAAATCCTTTTTACAGTTGTTTGTATGAGTATTTTAATAGGTATCTTAAATTCATTTTTAGAAGTATGTAAAGAACGTGAAATATTAAGACGAGAATATTCTTCGAATGTTGGATTATTTCCATATTTAATGTCTAAAATATTTGTTCTTTCAATATTTTCTATTTTTCAGGGTATCGTTCTTGTAATAGGTTCAAAATATGTTATAGAAATGAATGACAACAGTCTTTTTATGAGTAATTCAATAGATTATGGTATAACTTTAATTATTTCATTAATTGCCTCTGCTGCTATGGGATTATTAATTTCATCATATTCTGTATCTACTGAAAGAGCTACTTTTATGATGCCTTTAGCAATAATTCCTCAAATAGTATTTTCTGGTGTATTATTTAAATTAGATGGTGCAGTAGATACAATTTCATATTTTATTATAAGTAGATGGTCTGTTCAAAGTTTATGTTCTTTGTTTGATACAAATTCTCTACTGAAAGATCCTTCATCAGGTAACGAAATGTACAGTCATGAAATGATAAATCTATTGGGTCCGTGGGGAATTATGATAGCTTTTACTATTTCATGTTTAGTTTTAAGTGGATTTATTTTATCAAAAAATCTCAAAAATGAATAATAAATATGTTGATATAAACTTAATTTATTATATAATTAGTTTATAAGACATAATTAAAAATTTTATAAGACAACTTTTTTCTGAAATACCGATATTTTATAGATATCCAAAAAATAAATCTTAATTTTCAAATATGAATTCGATATTATTTTTTAGGTTCTCCTTAGCGGGTTTTTTTAAGAAGTTGACTAGTTTATTTTTTTGATTTTGCCTAAACGGAAACTAAAAATTATATTTTAGTTTTCCCAAACAAAAAGGTGATTTATTATGAAAAATGAAATTATTTATAAATATGAACCATTATGGGGAGATTGGAAAATCGAAGAAATCCTTGGTAGAGGAAGTGTTGGTAATGTATATAAACTTTCCAGAGATTTTTTCGGAGAAAAACAATATTCTGCTGTTAAAGTCATCAGTATACCAACTGATGAACAATACAATATGTTTATATCCTCTTCTGGTCATTCAAATGATTCTAAAGTTTTCTTTGAAGATTTAGCTAAAGAGATAGCTAAAGAAATTAATTTACTATACCAATTAAAGGGACATAGTAACATTATAGCTTATGAAGATCATATGATTAAAAATGTAGATGATAAATGGCATATATTTATTAGGATGGAATATGCAGAGTGTTTATCAAACTATATTAAATCAAAGACTTTTAGTAGAAAACAAATTTTAAAACTTGGTATTGATATTTGTAGTGCATTAGAATTTTGCCATAGCAGAGGGATAATGCATAGGGATGTTAAAGAGGAAAATATCTTTGTATCTATAAATTCAAATGCATTTAAACTGGGTGATTTTAGTGTTTCAAAAGAAACTACTGCTCTTAATATGGCTCAAACAAAGGTTGGTACATTAAATTACATGCCACCTGAGATTATAAACGGAAAAACTTATAATAAGACTGTTGACATGTATTCCCTTGGATTAGTACTTTATAAATTATTTAGTAATGGTAGATTGCCATTTTTGCCCAAACATCCAGATCCTATTTCTTTTACTGATATAGAACAAGCATATATAAGAAGATTAAAAGGGGACATCATTCCAAAACCAGATGGATTAAGAGATGATATTTCCAAAATCATTTTAAAAACATGTGACTATGATCCAAATAAAAGATATCAAAATGTTGAAACATTAAAAAGAAGTCTTGAAAAAATATATTACAATATGGCAAGTTCATCAAATAATTCACAACAAAATAGTAATTACAATATTTCAAGTACTAATAATACTTCAAGTTCAAATTTAGAAAGCATAACTGTTCCTATTAATACTAATGTAGTTAAACCTAATCCAGTTAATTTAAGCAGACCCCCAAAGAAATCATCAAATTCCAGTTTCGTTGATAAAACAACTATTGTTAATAATGATTCATCAAAAACTCCCGTTGTAAACAACTATTCAAACAAATCATATGGGTCTAATGCAGAAACTGTTGCTGTTGATTCTCTTAACACTAGTTTTGACAACTCAAATAATATATCCAGCAATAATAAATATAGCAATGACAAGTATAATAATAATAACAAATATAACAATCCGAATAATATGTCCAACAATTCCAGTAATAAGATTCAAAATAAACAATCTTCATTTAATAATTTTAAAAATGCTCCAAATAATTCTGCAAACAAGCAAATTTATGGTTATAACAGTCCCAACAATTATAACCACCAAAAAAATCAATATAATAATCCTAATTCTTATGGTGGAAATACTACTACCAAAACTAAAAAGAACAACTTACTTAAGATTATACTATTGATTTTTAGTATTATTGCATTATTTTTTATAGCTTTATTTATATTTATTTTACTATTATTATTAAACTAGGAAACTATGAAAAATCAAACTCTAATTCACAATTATGAAAAAGTTCAATATTATTTTTCAATTATAGAAACATTTGTTGCAGTACTTATAGGTTCCCCATTTTCACCATAGTTATATAATCTGACATGTAAGTCATTTACAGTTCCTGTATCAATTATTACTGCCACAACAACACCTTTCGCATTTGTTGCATCAGTTACAGTACTGGCTCCACTATCTAGAAAAACTGTATCAGCTGCTGCATCATCTGCAAAATATGTTCCATTAAATATATATACAGAATTGTCAGCATCTGCAAATACAACATCTTCTATTAATGCACATGTTGTTACTTCTACATCTGTTGCAGTTCTGTCAAAAGGATTTTTTAAAGTCGTGATTAATTTAGCCTTTAAATTAGTCGCAATATTAGTATTTATACTTTTATCAATAACATTTTCACACTGTAATTGCACAAGTCTTGCATTTGCTTCAATCCCAGAAGCTTTAACATTATTTCTTATATTACTTGCCTGTGGAATCAAAACTATTGCTAAAGCACAAATAATAGCAACTACAATCATTAATTCTATTAGAGTAAAACCCTTGATATATCCTTTTAATTTGAGCATATAAATACCCTTCTTTAGTATATTAATCAATTTTAGGTATAATCCTATATTCTATATTCCATCTTTATAATTTAAAATCCTCTATTAAGGCATAATCAAAAAATAAACTAGTCAACTTTTTTTTGAAAATTCGTTAAACCATCGATATTTTCAGAAAAAAATTGTCTTATGAAATTTTTGAT
>JBDMZA010000463.1:0-3378 GCA_039770155.1 Clostridiales bacterium | reverse complement strand
CTAATGATCAACTATATTCCGAATTAGTATTGCAGAGAAATTTAGTATTGGAGTATAGACAAGTTTGGCGATTAATTACTTTTATTTTTATACCTCCTAATTTTTCACCAATCTTTGCATTGTTTGCTCTTGCTTTATATTATTTTATTGGAAGTTCGCTGGAAAACGAATGGGGTACTTTTAAATTTAATTTATACTATTTTATCGGAGTTATAGGAACTGCATTATCTGCATTTCTTTCAAGTGGTATTGTAGACTCAAAATATATCTATCTTTCTCTTTTTCTTGCATTTGCATATTTATATCCAGATTTTCAAATCAGGTTATTTTTAATATTGCCAATAAAAATGAAATATTTGGCTTGGTTAGATGTAGTATTTTTAGCATTTTCTTTCTTTGGTGGAAATTTAACTACTAAAATTTCTATATCTGTTTCACTTATAAATTTTCTATTATTTTTTGGTATGGATATATTCAGATTTCTCACAAACAGAGGAAGTTCAAAGTATAGAAAAATGGTTTATACTTCACAAACCGCTAAAAACAAACCATTCCACAAATGCCATGTCTGTGGAATAACTGAAGAAGATGATTATAATGCTGAATTTAGGTTTTGTGGAAGTTGTGAAGGAAACTACGAATATTGTATGAAACATTTAAAATCTCATGAACACATAAAAAAATAACAAAAATATTAGTAACTTTTAATATGTTGAAAATTAAAGAAAGAGGTCACTATGGATATTAAATTAACCCCTCAAATCAAAAAAATAATTAAGGCTTTGTTTTCTGCCCTGACTTTATTGCTTTTAATTTTTATATTACTTAACGCAAGTATAATATTATTACCCTTTTTAATTTCGTTTATAATATCTTTAATGCTTGAACCTTTAGTAAAATTTCTAAATACTAAATTGAGAATTAATAAAAAGTTATCTTCAATGATAGCCTTATTTGCTTTTTTATCTACAATAGGATTGTCACTTTTTTTTGCAATTTCAAAATTATTTACTGAAATTAGTGATCTTTCTAAAAATCTAAATACACTGTATAAGACTCATCAAGAAGATTTAGTAATACAATTTAATGACTTACAAAAATTTTATGAATCTCTTCCTGATCAGACAAGATCTACACTAGAAACAAATCTCTCTAAATTAAGTGTATACTTAATAGATTTCGCAGAAAAATTACTAAATGGATTATTGGGGCTTGCAAATTTTATTCCAGGATTTTTAATAGCAATAGTAGTTGCTATTTTATCAATATATTTTATTTTAAGTGATAGAGATACAATGGAAAAATTCATCAAAGAGCAAATTCCAAAAAAATGGCTTGATACTACAAAATCTCTAATCGATAATATATTTGTAGCAATAATTAAGTATTTAAAAGCACAACTAATTCTTATCTTTATATCTTTTATAATATTACTAATAGGATTTTTAGTACTCGATATAAAATATGCACTATTAATAGCATTTTTAACTTGTTTTATTGATGCACTACCTGTTCTTGGTATTGGAAGTGTACTAGTTCCATGGTCAATATTTTTATTCATTTTTGGTTCTGTTAAGATTGCTGTAGGGTTACTTATTTTATATGGTGTTGTTGTTGTTGTAAGACAAGTAATGGAACCCAAAGTATATGGCACACAAATGGGTGTACATCCATTTGTGGCTATAATGGCAATGTATGTAGGTTTAAATTATTTTGGAATACTAGGTTTAATTTTAAGTCCTATTATTGTTATGGTTGCAAAAAATATTTTAGCTGAAGCAATAAAATCTAAAAAATTAATAGAATTATTTGAACCGCCTTCTATTGTTGATTCAAATAATTCTCTAGAAAATTCAAGTAGTATAGAAACATCCAATCAAACAGCTAATAAGACTGATGAAATACTTTCAGATGAAACTCCAGCTAATACTGATACTGATTCTGATACCATCAATAATTCAGACGACTCAGATAAGGCATAAGCAAAAATTTCATATTCGAGAATTAATATTTATTTTTTTTGATATCCCCAAGTTGTTCCGACTTTTGTTTTCTTAAAAAAGTATATTCAAAAACTTCTTTTTCAATTCGAAGATATACAATCATTTTAGGGTGTGGAGCAGTTTCAATTTCCTGTCCCTCCTCATCCTTCATTGAGTATATTTTTTGTGTAAAATAATTTCCTTTAGGATTTACTACTTCTAAAACATCATCTTTAAAGAATCTATTTCGTTGTTCTACTTTAGCAATTTGGTTCGATTTATTATAATCTAAAACAACTCCAATAAAATCATATTCTCTAATATATGAACTGGTAGTATAAACTTGATCATTTCCTGTAGGTTTATTTAAATAAAAACCTGTTGTAAAATTTCTATGGCTTACTTTTTTAATTTCATTTAATAACTTATTATCAAATTGATAATTTTTAATACTGTTGTAATAATTATCAATGGCCTCTCTATAAGCCTTTACAACAGTTGCAACATAAAATGAACTCTTTATTCTACCTTCTATTTTTAAACTTTTAACTCCTGATTCTACAATTTCATTTATATGTTCAATCATACATAAATCCTTTGAATTATATATAAAAGTACCTCTACTATTTTCTTCAACAGGAATATATTCATTCGGTCTTTTTTCTTCTACTAAATAATATTTCCATCTACATGGATGTGAACAATTTCCCTGATTTGAATCTCTATTTGTCATATAATTGCTAAGTAGGCATCTCCCAGAATAAGAAATGCACATAGCTCCATGTACAAAAACTTCAAATTCTAGATTTTGATTTGATTTTTCTTTAATTGTCCTAATTTCTTCTAATGATAATTCTCTTGCCAATACTATTCTTTTAATACCATTTTTATGCCAAAAATCAGCACTTAAATTATTTGTATTATTTGCCTGTGTACTAAGATGTATATCCAATTTAGGTAAATATTTCTTAACCAATTCTATAATTCCTGGATCTGAAACTATTATTCCATCGAAATCAATATCTTTTACTTCAGAAAAATATTTTTTTATGTTATCAATATCATATACATGAGGAATAATATTTGCTGTTAAATATACCTTTTTATGATGCATATGAGCAAATTCAATTCCCTTTAACATCTCTTCTTTATTAAAATTTTGTGCACCTGCTCTTAAACTAAATTCTTCTCCACCTATATAAACTGCATCTGCTCCAAATATTATTGCTACCTTTAATTTTTCTAAACTACCTGCTGGAGCCAATAATTCAACTTTTTCCATAATGCCACACCTATCTTTCTAAGGGATATCCAAAAAATAAACTCTAATTCTCGAGTATGAATTCGCATGATTTAAGCGAACTTCAGACGAAAAGAATTCGGTATTATTTTTTAG
>JBDMZA010000462.1:0-3370 GCA_039770155.1 Clostridiales bacterium | reverse complement strand
TTATTATTTCTTCTGTTATATTATAATTAAAAACAGTTTTTAACAATTAATACTTTTTTTATTTATATTCTTTTAAAGTCTAAATTGTATTACCAGTTTTTTTCTAAGTACAGCACTTTTTCCTATTAAAAATTTTTTTGGAGTACCAAAAAAATTAATTTTATTAAATCAATTTACACACATTATAAACTCTTTTCGGTCATTATTTATAAATGAAAATATTTCATTTATAAATATTACTCAATTAATTTTTATACTTATTTTAATGTGTATTATAGGTTTTATAGTAGCAAATATTATACTAAGAAGAGAAACTTCCTGTTAATACAAAAAATAGTACTAAATTGTTATACCATTTAAACAAGAACCACTATTCAATTCATCTATAAATATAAACACCTGAAAACCATTTGAATTTGAAATGACATAAAAAATCAAAAGGTAGGTAATTACATTACCTACCTTTTGATTTAGAAACAATTATAAATTTATGCATTAATGTTTTGTAGCATCCATTAGTTTCAATCATTTCATGAATATATCTTAATTGTTTATCATATTTTTTTGGACTAAAATCATTAATAATCCAGGGTATTGCTTTTAAGTAATAAACAACAGTTCCAATATCATTGAATATTAAATTATTTATTTCTTCATTTTTGTATAATATTTTAAAATTAGACTCAATAAGTTCATCATTTGCACTTTGCAAATTCCAATTACCATACCCTGCTTCTTTGCTTAAAATATCTTTTACCAAGTCTGCATTTGTCAAAAATCCAATTTGTTGTGTTATAAAAATACCACCTTTTTTCAATATTCGGTGTAATTCTTTTGGGTAATAAGCCTCATGTCTATTTATTACAATATCAAACTTATTGTCTTCAAAGGGTAAAACATTATTGTATGGTGGAATTCCATCACCTTCAATGTATAATACTTTAACTCCTAATGAATCTAATTTTTTTCTGGCAACTTTTACATTAGGTAAATAACCTTCCGTGGCGAATGTATTCTTTGGTAAAGGCGCTAAAGATGATAATATTTCTCCACCGCCAGTACCCATATCTAATAGTGATACTCTTCCTTTTAAATAATCTTTTACTATACTATAATAACTCCAACTATGTTTTTCCCCAATCATTCTTCCATTATTTGTTATATGTGTAAAATCCCATCCACTAAATTCACTCTTCATAGCTTCTAAAACTAATTTTTCAAAAGAATTCTCAACCATTTTCTAACTTTCAGCTCCTATACTAAATATTTTCATTCTTTTTATAAAATTTGAATACTTCATATTTTATTATAAAACTTTTCTAATGTTTATATACCTTTTAATTATATTAATTTTATACTTAATTTTTGGTATAAAAATACTTAAATAAATAACATACATGATTTCTTAACCTATGTTAAATTTTCACTTTTCTAACTATTTCATTAACAACTATTTTATTAATTGTTTGAATTTTAATTAATGAATGTTTCATAAAGCATAATAAAAAAATAAACTGGTCAACTTTTCACTAAAAATTCGTTGAACCGTCGAGATTTTAATGAAAAAGTTGTCTTGAATAAAATTTTATTATGCCTTAAAGAAAAAGGATTTTTAATCACAACTATAGGTATAACCTAAAAAATAAATTCATAAAATAATATTGACTTTTCCCTTGGGTAAAACATTAAGATAATTAAAGAAAAAAAATTCGAAAGGAAAATTATTATGAATAATATTTTAGAAACTTTAAATCTAACAAAAAAATATAATACCTGTACAGCAGTAAACAATTTAAGCTTTCAAATAAAAGAAGGAGAGATTTTTGGATTACTTGGTCCAAATGGTGCTGGTAAATCTACAACAATAGAATGTATATTAGGAACCAAAAAGCTAACTACTGGAAGTATTTCATTATTTAATAAGAATTTAAATGGACATAATAAAAATATTTTTAATAAAATTGGTGTCCAGTTTCAATCATCACATTATCCTGTTATGTCTAAATTTATAATTTGATGAGTATTGATTTTTCAAATTATAAATTTTCATTTTCCAAAATCCTTAACTTGATAGCCATGCGGACGTACCCCTAAAAGTGCTTTCTAATCACATATCTTCAATTAATATACCTAGCTCATCAACAAGGTTATCAATATCTATCTGTTGAATTATTAAAGGTGGCATAAACCTTAAAATATTATCTTTTAGCCCTGTTACTATTTGTTTCTTAAACAACTCTGAATGAATTTTTTTTGCTACATTACTAGATATAAATTCTATACCTATCATTAAACCTCTTCCTCTAATTTCTATAACTGAATCATTTTTTTTAGTTATTTCTATAAGTCTACTCTTAAAATATTCACCTAATTTTTCGATTGACTGTACTAAATTTAATTTCTTTATTTGATTAATTACTTCCAAACCTACTATACATCCTAGAGGATCATTTTGATGTGATTGTCCATAAATAAAATTATCTTCTTCTAATTTTTGTATAACTTTATTGTCTAAACATACTGCACTAATAGGATAACCATTTCCTAGTCCTTTACCTAAGGCTACAATATTTGGTTCTATATTATAATGTTCATACCCAAATAACTTACCTGTTCTCCCAAAACCTGTAGTAACCTCATCTACTATTATAAAACAACCATTAAACTTTGCTTTTTCAACAAGCTTTTGTATAAAATCCTTATTTGGAAAATACACTCTTCCCCATGAAATTCCCATTTCTAAAACTAATGATGAAATATTTGAAAAATCAATTTTATCAATTGATTCATAATTATTCATTTCTATAAATTTTCTATTTTTATTCTTTTTTTCATAACTTCCATCACCATAAGCAGACAAATAAAAATTTTCTAATGTTAATATATAATCTCGTTGTGTAATGTTTTTTGCAATTTGAATTGATAAATTTACCGCTTCAGAGCCTGAGCTTAGGAAAAAGCTCTTTCCATTTTGAAACTTAAGTAATTTTAATAATTGGGAAGATAGTTCTGTTGCTGCTTCATTATTAAACTTATATCCCAAGTGTACAATTTTGTCTATTTGATTTTTCATAATATCATTTACACTTTTATTTGAATGACCTAAATTTGTACACCAAACTCCTGATTCTAAATCTAAATATTTATTATTATTTTCATCATACAAATAACATCCATCAGCTTTTACTATGTTTATATCGCTAATCTGATATGAACCCAGCAAATTAATTATATTTGTTTTTTTCATTATGACCACCCTTTAATTATGTTTTGGATAAATAGGAATTTGCTTTTGAAATCCATATTATATATATTATCATAAAAAAAGGTTAAACAGATACAATTGAAAAATATTGTATATATATTAATC
>JBDMZA010000461.1:0-2754 GCA_039770155.1 Clostridiales bacterium | reverse complement strand
ATTATATTTTTTTTATTGACAGTTTCAATTTTTATAATATAAAATTGTGTTAGTTAACTATATTTTAACATTAATTTAACAAATTTTTGGAGTGATTTTGGATGTATACAAATTCATCAAATAAATTTATACAAATTCAAAATTCAATAGAAAGTAATGCTTCAACTAAACAATTTCCCAATGAAACAGAAATTTTATACAAATTTTTAATAAAAAAATCTATTCTTATCTTTGGCTCTAATCATCCAATTACTGCTGATTATATTTTTTGTTTAGCTAAATTCCATTTAAAGAACAACTCCCTTCACAAAGCAAACCCGCTCTTCATATGGGCAAATGATGTAGTAGAAAGTAACTCCAATGTGAAGTTTAGATATGAAAAAGAATTAAAAAAAATACTAAAAAATTTGTATTATAATCAAGGTTGGTTAAATATCAACTAGCAAATCTAGTATCAATGCAAATCAATTTAAAGTTAGTTTAGATATGGTCTCTATATCTAATATTAAACTTATTGTGCCATCTCCAAGTAATGTACATCCTGCTATCCCTTCTACATTGTTAATATACTTTGGCAATGGTTTGACAACAACTTGTTGTTCTCCAATTAATTCATCCACAAAAAGGCATACTTTATTTCCTCTTGAATTTAAAAGCAAAGTAGTTCCTTTTGTTAAATCTGAAGTTTTTGCCTTAACATTAAATTTTTCACCAAATTTAACTAAATTATAGAATTTTTCTCTTATTTTTACAATTTCACTACCATCAGGATATTTCACTATATTTTCTTCTTTTAAAATAATAACTTCTTCAATAGAATCTACAGGAGCTGTAAATTTAGAATTACCTACACATACTGTTATTCCCTTAATAATAGCTAATGTTAAAGGAATCTTTATTGTAAAAATACTTTTCTTACCTTGTTCACTTTCAACATCTATAGTTCCAAATATTTTTTCAATATTTTTCATTACTATATCCATTCCTACACCTCTACCGGAATATTCACTTACTTTTTCCTTAGTCGAAAAACCTGGTTTAAATATTAGTGAATAAATTTCCTTATCACTAATTTCAGTATTTTTTTCAATCATTTTTAGTTCAATAGCTTTACTTAGGATTTTTTCTTTATTTAAACCTTTCCCATCATCTTCAATTGAAATCCAAACTTCTCCACCTACATTTTTAGCTTCCAATTTTAAAATACCAACTTTTTCTTTATTATTTTTAATCCTCTCATCAGGATCTTCTATACCATGATCTATAGAATTTCTAAGAAGATGTATTAGGGGATCTGTTATACTCTCAATTATATTTTTATCAACTTCTGTTTTTTCTCCTAAAACTTCTACTCTAACCTTTTTATCTAACTTCTGAGCCATATCCCTTGTTAATCTTTTTAATTTATTAAAAGTTGCTGATAGTGAAACCATTCTAATAGACATTACAATATCCTGTAACTCATTAGTAATTTTGTTGAAATGCCTTGCTGTTTTTTTAAAGTTTCTTAATTTTAGACCACTCAAATCTGGATTTTGTATGAGTATTGCTTCAGTTATTATAATTTCACTTGTAATATCCATAAGTTTATCTAATTTTTCAACATTAACTCCAATTATTTCCACTTTTTTATTAGGATTATTGCTTGAAAAATCTTTTTCCAAATGTTCATTTACATTACTTTTTAAAGTTTTATCTGAAATTCCATCAATGCTCTTAACAACAAATAGTTCAAGTTTATCTAAATAATAACTACTATTTTCAATTAAATCTATAACTTCATTTTTTAACATTTTAGATTGAAATATAACTTGAAAACCTTTGTTTTTAATCAAATTTTCATTTTCTGTATTTTCTAATTTATATGGAATATGTTCCTTTATCTCAACTTTTTTCTTTATATTATGAATAATCTCAAAAGCTCTAATATTTTTCATTGCACAGTCTTTCATAAAACTAACCTTAGCATAATAAGTATGAATCTTATTTTTTTCATCATAATCAACTTCTTGATACTTTTCACCAATTAATTCAATATAATTATCACCTTCTAAGTCTTCATTATTATCTTTATTTGTTAAAACTTCATTTTTTTCTTTTATTTTAGTTAAATATACACTAAACCTACTAATTAGATCTGAAAAATTATTACTCATTTCTTTTCCATTTTGTAACATTGATGTTTCATTATTTATAGCATCCATTCCTTCTAATAGTAAATTATATAAAGTTTCTTTGTTGTAATTCAATTTAATATTACCTCTTAAAAAGTCAAGAATATCCTCGATTGTATGGGCTAACTTGCCTATATACTCATAACCCATAGTATTTGATGAGCCTTTTATCGTATGCATAATTCTAAAGATTTCTTCGAGAGAATCTTTATTAAATCCTACTTGTTCACTACTAAGTAAAGATTGTTCAAGTTGATCCATCAATTTATTATTTTCAAAAATATACATCTCTATAAACATCTCTTTATCATTATTATCCAATTAAAATACACCTACTTCCATATTATTAATAATGAGAACTCAAAAAAACAATATTACATTTTCCAACTGAAAATCATTAAAAGCATGTACTTCATTGTTTTAAAATTAAGTACAAACTCAAAACAAATATTTTACTTAAAAGTCCATTAATTTTATTAACTCCAAACTATATATCGTATATATATATAATAATCTTAACTCAGTTACATCCAAAATAATAACTTTATAATACTTCAAAAATTTTTATTGATATTTATCT
>JBDMZA010000460.1:0-20409 GCA_039770155.1 Clostridiales bacterium | reverse complement strand
ATCCTTGATACTTAATAAATTAAAATACATTACAATAAATATGAATATTTACAATATTATGTTTAAATTATATATTAAGAAAAATAATATTACAATGGATTAAATAAAGACATTTGATCTAAGGGATAGCAAAAAAATAAAGCTACATTATCAAAATAATGAAACACAGGATTTTAACGATTCTAAGATTTTGAAAATGTGATATTATTTTATTTTTAAAATTGAAAATTGCAGAATTTTAGCAATATATGGAATAAAAAATAATAGTGAAAAGATATTTACTAAAAATGCTCATAAATGTATAATTTAATCGAATAAAACAAAAATATATGAAGGAACATAATAAATAATGATAAATAAACTTGAATTTACATTTGAAAATTTAACTTCATGTGGTGGATTATCTCCATTATTTTATTCATAAGGCAAAATCAAAAATTTCATAAGACAATTCTTTTCTGAAAATATCAGTGGTTTAACGAATTTTCAAAAAAAGTTGACTAGTTTATTTTTTGATTTTGCCTAAATTTAATTTTAAGGTGGTAATTATGAAAGGATATAAGATAGATACACACATTCACACAAGTGAGACAAGTAATTGTGGCAAAGTAAAAGCGAGTAAAATTTTAAGATTTTATAAAGATGAAAATTATAGTGGATTAGTTATTACAGATCATTATGCTAGAGGATTTTTTGAAACTCAAGGTAAAAAAACATGGAATGAAAAAATTGATAATTTTTTAAAAGGATATTTTAGTGCAAAAAAAGAAGGAGAAAGAATTGGAATTAATATTTTTTTGGGAATGGAAATTTCTTTTGAGTCTGAGCCTAATGATTATTTAATTTATGGTATAGATGAACATTTTTTATATAATAATAAGGAATTATATAAGCTAAATATTAGTGAATTTAGAGATATTATAAAAAATAAGAATATTCTAATTTATCAGGCTCATCCTTTTCGATCAATATGTTTTCCAACTAATCCAAAATTTCTGGATGGTGTTGAGGTTTATAATGGAAATTACAGACATAATTCTAATAATCGTTTGGCAATGGAATTTGCACAAAAAAATAATCTAAATAGGTTATCTGGTTCTGATTTTCATCAAAAGGATGATTTAGGAAGAGGTGGAATTTTATTACCTGACAATCCCAAAAAACTCAGTACTTTTGTAAAGATGATTAAAAACAATTCCCAAATTGAACTTATAGAAAGCTAAAAAAATTGAGATGGTTCAACGGATCTTAAAAAAAGTTAGTTGGTTTACTTTTGATTATACCTTATTACTAATTACAATTGAATTTTTCAGACGTAAAATAAAAATTTATTTTAAATAAGTAATAAAATAGTTCATTTTAGGGACTTTGAAAAAAAATAACTCATATTTATTAATTTTTTTTAAATTAGTGTTTGATTTATTTAAAAAAATTTGTTAAAATATAATAGTCAAAAATCTTAAATAGTTTGTAATTAATACAATATAAATTTAAATAAATACTTAATAGTATAGTATCCAAATTTTATTGAATATTGCGAATTTTTAAGACAATAAAATTTTGGAGGTAATACTAATATGAATGGAATAGTTAAATGGTTTAATGCAGAAAAAGGATTTGGATTTATTGAAAGAGAAGATGGAGATGATGTTTTCGCACATTTTTCACAAATAAATTCAGACGGTTATAAAACACTTGAAGAAGGACAAAAAGTTGTTTTTGATATCGCTAAAGGACCAAAAGGTTTACAAGCTGAAAACATTAAATTATTATAATTTAATAAATTTAATCCCTTAATATTTTTATTAAGGGATTTTTTAGTTTGTAAAAAAATTGTCTTATGAAATTTTTGATTATACCTAATCAAAAAAACAAATTGGTAGGTGAATGTTTTTGGATATTATGAACAAAATGGATGAGATGAAATTTTTATCTGATGATAATAAAAGCTATTGGGATAAATTTGAATTGAAGAAGAAAATGTCAAATCCAAGAAATAAAATATTTGTAGAACAAATTAAAAAAGAGGCAGAATTTATATTAAATACAAATATAAATATTCTGCCTTTTTCATTATTTAAAAAATTTGAAGAAAATGGTTCAAGAAAAGAGTATGAAAGAGTATATTTTAAAAGAAGAAAAGGTATGAATTCACTTGTATTATCTTATTTGTTTTTTGAAGATAATAAGTATTTAATAAAATTGGAAGATTTACTATGGTCAATTTGTGATGAATTTACATGGTGTTTACCTGCACATATTTCTACTAAAGAAAATATAAAAACTTGGAAATGTATTGATTTGTTTTCAGCAGAAACTGCTTTTACAATATCTGAAATTTTATATCTTTTAAAAGATAAATTGTCTAAAATTGTGGTTGAAAGATTGGAAAATGAAATATTCAAAAGAGTTTTAACTCCTTACATGAATTCAGAAAATGTTTATTGGTGGGAGAATTCACAAATGAATTGGTCAGCGGTGTGTGGAGGATCTATAGGTTCTACAGGAATATACATATTAGAAGATGAAGTTTTATTAAAATCATTACTAAAAAAAGTGTTAAAGACTCTTGACTTCTATATTAAAGGTTTTAATGATGATGGAATTTGTAAAGAAGGTCTTGAATATTGGAACTATGGATTTGGTTTTTTTGTGTATTTTTCTGATTTACTAAAAAAGAAAAGTGGAATTAATTTATTTTTGGATAGAAAGATTAGAGAAATTGCAAAATTTCAACAGAAATGTTATCTTAAAGATGGAGTTGCAGTTAGTTTTTCGGATAGTGATATTAACTTTAAATTTAATCAAGGATTGACAAGTTATCTATATAAAGTTTATGGAGGGATAGAATTTTTTAAAGAAGATTATAAAACTGATTTTGAGGAAGATAATTGTTTTAGATGGCAAAGTATATTTAGAAACTTAATCTGGGATAATAATTATAAAAAACTAATCAAAAATAAATCATATATATCAAAAGATTCTCAATGGTTTGTATCACATAAATATAATAAGAAAAAAATTTATTTAGCAGCCAAGGGAGGGAATAATAATGAACCACACAATCATAATGATTTAGGAAGTTTTATTTTGAAGGTCAATGAAGAAGTAGTTATTTCTGATTTAGGATCTGGATTGTATAATAAAGATTACTTTAACAAGAATCGATATAATAATTTTTGTGCAGGTTCACAAGGACATTCAGTGCCTGTAATAGATAGTTATTATCAAAAAAGTGGCAGAAATTCAAGGACAGAAATTGTAGATAGTACCTTATCAAATGAAATTGATTATTTTTCACTGGATTTTTTGAATGTATATGTAGAAAATTTAAAAAATTTTAGAAGATGTTTTAAATTAAATAAGAATGGAAATATAGTTTTGACGATAAATGATAAATTTAATTTTATAAAGGAACCAAAATCAGTTATAGAAAGATTTATTTCTGTTATTAGACCTGAAATAGATAAAAATAGAATATTTTTTTCAAATAGCCAATTGATATTAAAATCAGATATCAATTGTGAATTAGATGTAAGTACTACAGAATATGTTAATAAGAAGATTGATAAAATTAAAGTGTATATAATTGATTTTAGTATAGTAGATTTAAAAAAAGATATTGATATAAATATAGATTTCTTTTTTGATACATAATCTTATTTAGGCATAATCAAAAATTTCATAAGACAACTTTTTTCTGAAAATGCCGATGTTTTAAAGGATTTTTAAAAAAAGTTGACTAGTTTCTATTTTGATTCGGCCTTATTGCGGAGGTGCTAATTTGACTAGGATTTTGATTATTGATGATGAGGCACTTATAAGAATTGGACTAAAATCTATAATTTCTTGGAATGATTTAGACTGCGAATTTGTAGGTGAGGCTAAAAATGGTGTTAAGGGATTAGAATTGATTGAAGAATTGATGCCAGATATTGTTATTACAGATTTGAAAATGCCTTTAATGGATGGAATTTCATTGATTAGGAAAGTAATAAATAAATCTTTAAAAGTAAAGTTTATTGTCTTAAGTAATTTTGATGATTTTGCTTTTGTGAAGGAAGCTATGAAATTAGGTGTTGAAGAATACTTAATAAAACTTGAAATGAAGCCTGATTTGTTAGAAAAAACAATAAGATTAGTGCAAGAAAAGATAAGAAAAGAGGATCAGAAAAATAAAAAAATTCAGAAGTTAAATAGACAATTTGCTCTAAATTCAGAATTAGCCAAGAAAAATTTTTTTATAAAATTAATAAAACAGGCATTTAGTAATGAAATAGAAGTTTTGGATTCCTGTAATGATTTAGAATTAAAAATAGAAAAGAATATTATTTGCATAGTTGTTAAAATATGGTATTATGACAAGGGAGTATATAAAGATGGTAGTGATATTGCATTTTTAAATTTATGCACAGAGAATATTTTATCAGAAATTGCAAATTTTTATTTTAAATCTTATATAGTAAATATTAAAGATAGAATTTATGCAATTATTTCTTCTACTGATACTTTATCAGATACAGATAAAAAAGAAAATATTGTAATTATGAGCAAGAGGATTAATAATACTCTTAATAGTTACATTAATATAAAATCATCTGTTGGTGTGAGTAATTGGTTTGAAAAGTTAATTCATCTTAAATCTGCATATTATGAAGCTTTAAATGTTTTAGAAAAAAGCTTTTTTTATGAGAAGAGTAGTATTTATTTTTATAATAATATTGAATATAAAATTGAAAAAGTTAATATTGAAAAAGAATTAAACCTAGTAAAACTTGCGATTGAATTTTACAATATAAAAGATTTAAAATATGCTTTAAACAAAATAACTAATAAATTAATAAGTGTAAATATATCAGAGAATAAAGCAAAAGACTTATGTTGCCAATTATTTTATAAAATTAAAGAAATAGTGGTTGAATATGAAATTCCGATAAAAAAAGATTACCTATCAAATAAGATTTATGAAGTTATAGATAGTAAAAATACTTTAGGAGAAATTATAGTCTTAATTGAAGATTTTTATGATAGTTTGGCTGAATATTTTTTGGACTCAAAAAACCTTTCTCAACCTGATTATGTATTAAAAAAAGTTAAAAGATATATAGAAATTCACATAACAGAGGATATAAAATTAAGTGATCTATCAAATCTGGTTTATATGAGTAATAGTTATTTTAGTACATTTTTCAAAAAGCATACCGGAGAGTGTTTTTCTGACTATATTTCAAAAGAAAAAATTATCAGAGCTAAAAAATTATTGGATTTAAATAACTATAAGATCTATGAAATATCACATATGTTAGGTTATGAAAATGCATATTACTTTAGTAGAGTTTTTAAAAAGCTTGTTGGAAGATCTCCCAAAGAATATAGAAAAAGATAATCTAAATATTAGGGTGATTAATTTGAAAAAATTTAATTTTTTAGGATTATTTAAAATTATTACTTTGAAAAGAAAATTAATATTTTATTTTTTGATTATTTCTTTTATACCATCTTTTCTAATAAGTAACTTTTATTATTTTGATGAAGGAAATCTCTTGGAAGAATATACAGAGAAAAATACTATTAATAATCTGACTTATATAGTAAATAATATGGATAAGAGATTAAAAACAGCAGAACAACTTTCAGATTGGACTATAATTAACAGATCAACAAATAAAATGTTGAATATTAATTATATTGATAAAACTGATGCCAAAACGTCTATCGAATTAATAGAATTACAAGAAAATATTGATGATATACTTTTGAGTTCATCTATGGAAAAATTTACTGCATCACTTATAATAAAAGGTAACAATGGAGTTGATATTAGAGCTGGAAAAGAAGCAGAGGTTATAAACACAGATGAAATAAAAAATACTCAATGGTATAAAGTTCAAATAAAAAATAAAGGCTATATAGATTGGATGGGAATTTATAAAAATCCTGCTAAAATATATAGAAGTAAATATGTATTACCTGTCATAAGACCTATTTTCGATAATAGAAATAAAAATACTTTAGGTTGGACATTTATTGGCTTTAAAGTATCTCTTATATCTGAAGTATTTGAAAAATACGAAACAAAAGGCAAAGATTTATTTATAATAGATCATAATGGGAATATCATATATCATACAGATAGTGACTTAATAGGTTTGAGTGCTAAAAAAAAATCATATCTTAGTAATTTAAAAAATAAAGATAAAGGAAGTTTAATAGTAGAAGAAGATAATCAAAGAAAAAAATTTTACTATTTAAAATCAGAACTAACAAATTGGATTGTATTTCAGGAATTACAACATTCATATTTAGATAGGCAAAAAAGAACATTAATTTTTTTAAGTGTATTAATTTTCTTCCTGAGTTTATTTATATCTTTGACTATAGCAATATTTCTATCAAATAATCTTACAAAGCCTTTAGTTAATATAAAAGAAAAGATGGAAGAGATTTCATTTGGTGATTTTGATAGAAATAAAAATATTGAAGGAGAAGATGAACTAGGATTACTTGGCAGAGGAATTAATAATATGTCCGAAAATATTCAAAAATTATTAGATGATTTAGTTAAAGAAGAAAATAAGAAGAGAGATATTGAGTTTAAAATGTTACAAACTCAAATAAATCCACATTTTTTATATAATACATTAAATGCAATAAAGTGGATTGCCATTATGCAAAGATCTACTGTAATTAGTGAATCAATTACTTCTTTAGGGAGATTTATAAGAGGTTCTTTAAACGATAGCAAAGAGATAACAATAAGTGAAGAATTGAACTTATTAAATGATTATATAAAACTTATGAAAATGCGCTATAGAGATAAATTTAGTGTAAACTATAAATATAATGAACATGTGTTAAATAGAAAAATTCTTAAATTGATTCTTCAACCTATTGTAGAAAATGCTATTTTTCATGGAATTGAACCAAAAGACGATTTTGGCATAATATTAATAAATATAAAAGAAAAAGAAAATTTTATTGAAATTGAGATAGAAGATAATGGTGTAGGAATTGAAGAAGTTGATCTAAATAATATTTTTTTGAAAACAAATATAAAATCAAAAAAAAGAAGGGGATATAGTCAAATAGGTATAAAAAATATTAATGAAAGAATAAAATTGTATTATGGAAACAGTTTTGGAATTTCTGTAAAAAGTGTTAGACATGAATTTACAAAGGTTTTAATAAGAATACCTATTAGTAGAATCTAAAAAAATAATGCATAATTCCTTTCTTATAAAGTTTGCTTAAATCGTAAGAATTTATATTTGAGAATTAGGTTAGGCAGAATCAAAAAATAAACTAGTCAATTTTTGATTATGCCTTAATTGTATATTACAATCTAAAAATAATATTATAAAATCTAAAAATAGTAGTATTTTTACTTTAAGAAAATTTGTACATAGAAATATTTATTTAACATATATAAATTTTATAATATAAATATATTTTTAAGATAAAAAAAGCCATTTCATATTATAAACAAAATAATTATAATTAAATTATTATGTCTTTTATAACTATGTAAAGGGGTTTTTGCTATGCGTTTTATGAGATTTTTTGTTATTTGTATATTTTTGTTTAATTTAGTTTTTATGAATGCTTGTAGTAATAAAAATACTAAAGAATCTAATGGAAAAACAGTTGTTAAATTGGCTGTTTGGGATTACAACTTAGCACAAGAATATAAAGAAGCAATAAAAGAGTTTGAATCTCAAAATAAGGATATAAGTATAAAGGTTACTGATATTTCATCAAAAGAATATACTGATAAAGTTACAATTATGTTAGCGGGTGGAGAGGATACAGATGTAATTGCCATAAAAGATATGCCATCTTATTCTGGATTTGTTTCAAAAAAACAAATCATGTCTTTAGATGATAAAATTTCAAAAGACAAAATTGACATCGAACCATATAAGGGTATTTTGGAAGATATTAAATTGGATGAAAAATTATATCAATTACCATATAGAAGTGATATATGGATACTATACTATAATAAAGAAATATTTGACAATGCAAAAGAATCTTATCCCACAAATAATTTAACATTTAATAAATTTCAACAAATCTCTAAAAATATAACTTCAGGCAAGGGCAATGATAAGATTTATGGTACGTATATACATACATGGAAATCATGTATTATGAACTGGGCAGTAGCAAATGGTAATGAAACTCTAATTGATGGACAGTATGATTTTTTAAAACCTGCATATGATATTTTTTTGAAAATCCAAAATGAAGATAAATCTGCATTGGATTATGCTACAGCTAAAACCCAAAATTCTAATTATTTAGGGCAATTTGAATCGGGAAAAGTAGGTATGTTATTAATGGGAAGTTGGTTTATTGGGCAACTTATATCTGATAAAAAAGATGGAAAACATACTATAGATTGGGGTATTGCAAAAGCCCCACATTTTGATAATGGAGAAGAAGGTATGACATTTGGAAATATTACAGGACTTGCTATTAATGAAAAGAGTTCAAGAAAAGATGAAGCATGGGAGTTTGTTAAATTTATGGGAACAGAAAGTGGAGCAGAATGTTTTGCTAAAAGAGGAGTTTTTCCTGCATATAGAACTGATAATATTATGAAAACTTATTTATCTGTTGATGGTTTTCCAAAAGATAATGAAGGGGCATTAGATACTAAAAGTGTTAAATTGGAGTTTCCTCCTTCGAAAAATGGAGCAGAAATTGATAAAATACTTCAAGAAGAACATGAATTAATTATGATAGGTGAAAATAAAGTTGATAAAGGAATAGATGAAATGGAAAAAAGAGTTAAAGAGGTTGATTGAAATAATTGATTGACTGAAGAATGGAGAGAAAATGTGAAAGATTTAAAGGAAAGGCTAAAAAATAATAAATTATTAAATAAAACTTCATTTAAGGCATATATGTTTTTATTACCAAATTTTATAGGATTTCTTATATTTACGTTGATACCTGTAGTTTCAGCATTTGGACTTAGCTTTGTAGAATGGGATACTTCAAATCCAATAGAAGTTGTATATTTAGATAATTATTTTGAACTTTTTAAGGATGAAACATTTAAAATCTCTTTGTTTAATACAATTTATTATACAGTTTTTACAGTGCCTTTAACTCTAATTGCATCTCTTGGCATTGCTATATTACTGAATAAAAAATTAAAAGGAGTTAACATATTCAGAGCTGCATTTTTCTTCCCATATTTAGTTTCTTTGGTTGCTGTTGCCATAGTATGGAATGCATTATTGCATCCTACTATGGGACCTGTTAACCAGTTGTTTATGGCAATGGGATTTGAAAAACTTCCAGGATGGACTGCATCCACAAAATGGGCTATGCCGACAATTATTCTAGTAAGTGTATGGAGACAAATGGGGTATTTTATGGTTATATATATTGCAGGATTAAAGGGTATTCCACAGGAATTGTATGAAGCAGCAACTGTTGATGGAGCAAAAACATGGAACAAATTTAAAAATATAACACTACCAATGTTAACACCTACAACGTTTTTTGTTAGTATAATGCTTGTAATTAATTGTTTTAAAATATTTGACTTGATTTTGGTAATGACTGATGGTGGACCAGGAAGAGCTACTAATGTTCTTGTATATCATATTTATAATCAGGCTTTTTTGAATTTTAAATTTGGCTATGCATCAGCAATTTCTATGGTATTATTTTTATTGGTCTTAAGTGTAACTTTGCTACAATTTAGACTTGAAAAAAAATGGGCAAGTTATTTTTAAAGGTAAATATAATTGAGATGAGAGGATATAACAAAATGAGATATAGAATTTTTGCTAAGATATTTTTTTACATTTTATTAATTAGTATTTCGATTATTGTAATTTTTCCTTTTTATTGGATGGTTTCAGCTTCACTTAAAAAAAGTAATGAAGTATTTTCTTATCCTATCAAATGGATACCTGATGTTATAAGATGGGAAAATTATCTGGATATATGGAACCAAATACCCTTAATGACTTTTTATAAAAATACGTTATTTTTGGCTATATCAGTTACCTTCCTTTCATTATTGACTAGCAGTCTTGCTGCCTATGCATTTTCAAAAATAAAATTCCCAGGTAGAAATATTATTTTTATATGCTATATAAGTACAATTGCTGTGCCTTTTCAGGTTTATATGATTCCCCAATTTATAATGATGAAAAAACTTGAATTAAATGATACATTACTTGCTTTAATTTTGATTCAAACATTTTCAGCTTTTGGAGTGTTTTTATTTAGGCAGTTTTTTATAACTATACCTAATGAAATTTCTGAATCTGCACGAATAGATGGTTTAGGTGAATTTGGTATTTATCTTAGAATTGTTTTACCACTATCTAAACCAGCAATAGCTACATTGATCATTTTTCAATTCGTTTTTGTTTGGAATGATTTTTTAGGACCATTAATTTATCTTTCTTCAACAGAAAATAAAACAATTCAATTGGGTATAAGAATGTTTATATCTCAATATACAGCAGAGTATTCTTTAATTATGGCTGCTGCTGTTTGTTCTATTGTCCCAGTGATAATTTTATTTATGTTTACACAAAAATTATTTATTGAAGGTATAGCAACTTCGGGAATTAAGGGCTAGTCAATTTCAGGCGAAAAAAATTGGATATTTTTTTGACTATGTCTAACAATAAAGAAATAATAATATTTTAATGAATAATATATATAAAAAAATTGAAAAATATGTTAAAATTTAATTTCATGTAGGAAACCCCAAAAAATAAATAGACATTTTAAAATAATGAATTAAATAATTTTAATGATTCTAAGATTTTAAAAATGCGATATTATTTTTTAGGGTTTCCTGAGGTTTTGTAATATATAAAGGTAAAGTTAAAAAATCATATAAGATAATTTTTTGATTTTGCCTAAAGAACTATGCAGAAGGTTTTAAGGTGAGTAATTATGAATGTTAATGATACATTCAAGTCAATAGATGAAATTAAAAATAAAATGTTAAACAGATTTTTGACTGTTATTTCTATTTTTCTAATGCCAATCTTGATGATATTGATAAGTAATAATTATTTTGAAAAGATAAGATCAATAAATATATTTCAGATTGTAACAATTTTAATGGTGGTTATATTAGGTGTGTTCAAAAACCAAATACATGTTAATTTAAAAGGTAAAATTTTATTTTCTCTAGTATTATTTTTAGGATTTTTAAACATGCATGTATTTGGAATTGGAAATGGAATTATATTAATTGTTTTTGTTTGCATTCTTTCAACAGTTGTTTTTGGTCTGAAAATTGGATATATATATCTTGTTATTTCTTTTGTTATAACTATTCCGATTGCATACGGAATATCAACAAAAATGATTGTAATAGATCAAAGATATTTAGAAAATAGTTATTCTGTGAGCATTTTAATTTTTAGGATGAGTGCATATATAGTTATTATTGGGGTAATTATTATGGGAATTGGGAACATATATAAAAACCTTGATAATACTGTAAACAAAGTTTTGCATCAAGCTATAAAAATGGAGACTCTTAATCTTGAATTAGCAAAAAAAATAGAAGAACAAAAGAAAATGGAAGATGAACTGAAAGAAAGTAGACAGAAGTTAGAGGAAAGTAAAAATAATCTTGAAATTTTGGTTGAAAAAAGGACAAAAGAATTAGATGGAGCAAGAATATTAGCCGAAACTGCTAACAAATCTAAAAGTGAATTTTTGGCAAATATGAGTCATGAAATTAGAACTCCTATAAATGCTGTAATAGGATATAGTTACATGCTTCAGAGATCATTATTTGGAACTGGAGAGATACAGTATGTTAAATCCATTAGTGAAGCAGCAAATCACCTTTTAGGTTTGGTAAATGATATACTCGATATTTCAAAAATTGAAGCAAAAAAAGTAATCTTAGAAGAAAAAGACTTTAGTTTAGATATGCTTTCAGATAATATTATTTCCATACAAAAACATCAAGCAATAAGTAAAGGATTAAAGTTTAATTTTGATATAGATAAAAATGTACCAAAATTAATGAATGGTGATGCTATAAGATTGAAACAGATAATTATGAATTTAGTCTCAAATGCTATTAAATTTACTAATAAAGGATTTATTGATATATCTTGCAAAGTGGAAAGTATTATTAAAAATGATGTAATATTAGAGTTTAAAATTGAAGATAGTGGAATAGGTATTAATGAGAGTCAAAAAGAATTACTCTTTGATAATTTTACTCAAGGAGATACAACAAAATCAAGAAATTATGGTGGTACAGGTCTTGGGTTATCAATATGTAAAAATCTTGTTGAATTGTTGGATGGAAAAATATCTATAAAAAATAAGAATGATAATGGAACTATAATAAATTTTACAGTTAAAATGAAAATTGTCAATTGTGATAGTAAAGAGGTCGTAGAAGATTTGAACGAAAGTTTTTCAGGTGCAAATATATTACCAAATTTTAATAGAGAAAAAGTTTTATTGATTGAGGATAATTTAATAAATCAAAAAATGATGACAGAATTTATGAGCCTAATAAATTTAGATGTAATATGTGCAAATGATGGATTTATGGCAATGAATTTAGTTGAAAATAATAGATTTAATTTAATAATAATGGATATTCATATGCCAGGGATGGATGGATATGAAGTTACAAAAAAGGTTAGAAATATAAAAGATTGTAAAAATACTCCGATTATTGCATTAACTGCAGATGTAATAGAAGGGACAGAAGATAAGACAATAAATTCAGGAATGGATTTATATTTAACTAAACCTGTAGAACCAGAAATGTTTATAAAAATTTTAGAAAAATTTATAAAGAAGAAGAATTTTAATCTTATTGATTCAAAAAATAAAAAAAATAGTAAATATTTAAAAACTGATAATCGAAATAATGTAATTTTTAGTGATGGAATAAAACGTGTTAATGGGAATGTTGATTTATACAGAGATTTACTTGAATATTTTTTAAAAACACACAATAATGATTACAATGAAATTAAAAGATACTTAAACAATGAAGCATTTGAGGAAGCTGAGAATAAAATACATGAATTAAAGGGAGTATCATCTAATATAGGAGCATATATACTATCAGAAGAATTAAAAAAAATTGAGAATTATTTGAAAAATAATAAAAAAGTTTTAGCAATAAATAATATTGGTTCGATCAAGTTTAGTTTAAATAAGACTATTGATAGTATCAGGAAATATTTAGCAAGTATAAATAAAACAATATAAAATAATTCTACGAAATACAATTTTGAATTTATTTTTTGATTCTGCCTTATAGTTTTGGAAAAATACTTATTTCAATAAAGTTTAAAGTATATTGAATTAAATAAAAGAATTCAATTAAACTTATTTTTATGATAATAATTTGCTATAATAAATAAAAGAATTTAAAAGAATTTAAATAGATTTTTATGTTATTATATTAAAAAGTGTTATAATATAAAAAGGATATTTGTCTATTGGATTTACATTAATTACCAATTAAAAACTTATATTTATAGTCATATTTATCTTAGGGATATCCAAAAAATAAACTCTAATTCTCGAGTGTGAATTTGGTATTATTTTTAGGTTTTTCTTAGGGACAGCAAAAAAAATAAAATTATGTTTTAAAATAATGAATCATTTGATTTTAATGATTTTCAGATTTTGAAAATGTGATATTATTTTTTAAGTTTTCTTAATATTGTAGATAATATTTAATTACAAATTTAGAAATAAAATGGAGGAAATATTATGAATGATCAGAATAATTTTAATCAAGGACAACAGGGACCACAAGGAAAATCTGGGGGATCAGATGAGAAAATGCTAGCAATACTTTGTCATGTATTAGGTATATTAACATCATTTGTGGGACCATTGGTTATGTATTTTATTTCAGAGGATAAACCATTTGTTAAAGACCATGCAAAAGAGGCTTTGAATTTTCAAATTACTTTACTAATAGCCTATATAGTGAGTGGGTTGTTGTGGTTTGTTTGTATTGGAACTATATTAACTTTTATAATATGGATTGCAGCTATTGTATTTGGTATAATGGCTGCAATGGCTGTAAACAATGGTCAACCATATAAGTATCCATTCAGTATCAGACTAGTAAAATAGAATTTAAAGTTAACTTAGGAGAATCTAAAAAATAATACCAAATTCTTTTCGTCTGAAGTTCGCTTAAATCGTGCGAATTCATACTCGAGAATTAGAGTTTATTTTTTTGATATCCCTTAGGAATAGGTTAAAAATCAAATGCAAGTAAAGGTTTGCTTTTTGGTTATCACTTATAAAAATAAGTGTATTTCAAGCTTTCATTATTGAAATACACTTATTTTAGGTGATTTTTGTAACTAATTTTTTTGAGATGTTATAAAAAGATATTTTTGGGGAAAATATAAAAAAATATTTAGGAAACCCTAAAATATGATGTCATATTTTTAAAATCTGAGAGAAACTAATATTATTTTAAAATGTGATTTATTTTTTGATTTCCCATAGGAGATAGTAATGAAATATAATAACATAACTTCAGGCATATTTGTTGAAAGAACAAATAGATTTATAGCAAGAGTAAAAATTGATGAGGATATAGAAATAGTTCATGTGAGAAATACTGGAAGATGTAAAGAAATTTTAATTGAAGGTACTAGAGTTTATTTAGAAAAGTCAAATAATCCTGATAGAAAAACGAAATATTCTATTATTTGTGCTTATAAAAATGATCTTTTAATTAATATTGATTCCCAAGTACCAAATCAAGTCGTTTATGAAGCAATAAAAGGAAATTTAATTAAAAACTTTAATAATCTTAAATATATCAAAAGGGAGGTAACATTCAAAAATTCTAGATTTGATATTTATTATGAAACAGATATAGAAAAAGGTTTTATTGAAGTGAAAGGCGTTACCTTGGAAGAAAATGGGATATCGAAATTTCCCGATGCCCCTACAAAAAGAGGTGTTAAGCATTTGAATGAAATGATTGAAGCAACTAAAGAGGGGTACAAAGGGCATATATTTTTTTTAATTCAAATGAAATCTATAAAAAAATTTACACCAAATTATAAAACTGATAAGGAATTTTCTAATACTCTGTATAAAGCTTCAAAAAATGGTGTAGATATAATTGCTTATAATACCATTGTAGAAAAAGATAGATTGTCCATAAAAGATAAAGTTGAAGTATTTTTTTGATAATGAAATTAAGATTTTTTGAAAGGTGGTTATTTTTTGCATAAGAAATCAGTATTTTTTGTATTAATGTGTACATTTTTGTTGTTTATTTTTACTTCTTGTGGTTCAACAAAAAGTGACGATAGTAAGTTAAATGTGGCAAAACAAGAAGTTGAAGATGGTGAGGCGCCTTCTGATGTTGAGGCTGATTTTGATACAAATTCTAAAAATTCAGAAACTAATAATACTCAAAATATAATTTTATCTCAACGTAAAATAATAAGAAATGCCAGTTTGACTATAGAAGTTGAAAATTTTGATAAAGCTTATGATAAAATTAAAACAATTGTTGAGAATGATGGATATGTTCAAGATTCAAGTATACAAAAAGATGATTCTTTTGATTTTGGTAATAACAAAAACTTGGTAACTACAGGTACAATAACATTAAGAGTTGATCAAAATAAATTTGATAAAATATTAGAAGATATACATGATATTGGGATTAAAATTAGTGAAGATATAAGTAGTGATGATGTAACAGATCAATATTATGATATTGATTCGGAAATAAAATTGCTAAAACTTGAACAGTCTAAATTAGAAGAATATCTTAAAAATACAGATGATATTGAAATGATTTTTAAATTAGAAGATAAATTAACTGAGATTAGACATAATATAGAGTCTCTAACTGGAAATCTTAATAAATTGGATGATTTAGTTAAAACATCTACAATAGTTCTTACTATAAGAGAAACAGAAGAATTGGAAGATGAAGATTCTTCATATCTGAAAGGTTTATTCAATAATTTTATTAAAAGTATGAAGTTTTTAGGAGATATAATAATAGCAGTAGTAACAGTTTTTTCTTACATATTACCATTTATAATATTTTTTACTGTGATTGCTTGTATAATAATTTTAATAGTAAAATTATTAAGAAAATCAAAGAATAAAAAATTAATGAAAAAAAATATGCTTAATAAAGGAACATCTACAAAGAATGAGGAAGATGAGCAAAATGATGATAAAGATAATAAATAAGATAGAGAAAGGCTCATACTAACTTAGGGATATCCAAAAAATAAACTCTAATTCTCGAGTATGAATTCGTCCGATTTAAGGGAACTTTAGATGAAAAGAATTTGGTATTAATTTTAGGTTATTCATATTAGATTTTTTGATTGCTTTATAAGAGAATATGTTTTTTGAACTAAAAAAAATATCAGTAATAGTATGATCTTACCAATGAAAGTCCATAATCTGGAAAGTATTGATATTACTAAAGAGATAGATATTGTTAAAACTGATTTTAATGAAAGAAGAAGAACAGATTCTTTTAAACCAAGTCCTAAGGGTATAATAAAGTTTATTATACCAAAACTGTTTGAAAGATAAAAAAATGCAAGTATATAAATAAATTTATTCAAGGAGACAGATAATACAGATAATACAAGTATATAAAAACCAAATCCAAGAATAAGGTAGTTTAAAATAAAAAGTAGAAAGAGAATTGTTAATTTACTATAATTTAATTTTATACTAAGACGATCTTTTTTTAGTAGTTTAAGGATAAAATTTAAATATTTTTCTAAGGTATAGGGATTTAAAAATATTAGTATAAAAAATAATAAAAATAAATTATTTTTTATACTAATTTTACTAATATCTATATTTATAAAGGGCAAAAGCAAAAAAAATAGAAATAAAGGAGATAAAGATGTAAAAATATCTTCTAATAAAAAACAATAAGATATATTTTTTAGGGAAACATTCTTTTCTTTATAAAGATTTATTCTTTCATACATATAAAATAATTTACCAGGAGCAAATTTTCCTTTTAATGAATTAATCCATATAAATATGGAATTTTTTATTTTAACATTGCATTCTAATATGAATGTTAAGTAATGCCATATAAAGCTACTTATAATTTTATGAATCAGATATACAATTATAGCTAAAATAAAATAGTTGGGATTAAAACTAACATTTATGAGATTTTCTATATTAGTATACAATAAGTATATTATGATAATGGATAAAAATATATAATATGTAAATTTAATATATTTTTGATAATGTAGTTTTATATTTAAAAGTGTTAAATTACTTTTTTTCAAATGAACTCCCTTGATCAAAGCATAATCAAAAATTTTATAAAACAGATTTTCTCTAAAAATATTGATTTTTAAAGAATTATAGAAAAGTTGAATAGTTTATTTTTGGATTCTGCCTAAATTATTTACACACAATTTTATATATGCAATTATTATATAACAATATTAATAAAAAAAATATAATTTACATAAACTAACTATAATCATTTTTTTAGGGTTTTCTATGTAAGAATGAAATTATGTTTATGAAATTTTTCTTGAAGCTGTTTGATTCAATATGTTATTATTATAGCACTATGTAAATATTCGAATAAATTTTATTAATTTTAATTATATATTAATCAAAGGAAGTGTTGTTAATGGTAGAGTACAATCCAAAAGAGATTGAAGAAAAGTGGCAAAATATTTGGGACAAAGAAGCTACTTTCAAAGCATCAAATGACAAAACAAAAGAAAAATTTTATACATTGGTTGAGTTTCCATATCCATCAGGACAAGGTTTGCATGTAGGGCATCCAAGACCTTACACTGCACTTGATATAATTTCAAGAAAAAAAAGAATTGAAGGATATAATGTATTGTATCCAATGGGATGGGATGCATTTGGTTTGCCTACTGAAAATTATGCAATTAAAAATAAAATACATCCAAGAGAAGTTACAAAAAATAATATTGCAAGATTTAAAAGTCAGTTAAAATCCTTGGGATTTTCCTTTGATTGGTCAAGAGAAGTAAATACAACTGATCCGAATTATTATAAATGGACTCAATGGATATTCTTGAAATTATTTGAAAAAGGTTTAGCATATAAAAAGGAAACCCCGATAAATTGGTGTACTGATTGTAAAGTGGGATTGGCAAATGAAGAAGTTGTAAATGGAGTTTGTGAAAGATGTGGAAGTCAGGTTGTAAGAAAAGTTAAAAATCAATGGATGCTAAAAATAACAGAATATGCACAGAGATTGATTGATGACTTAGATTTAGTAGATTATATAGAAAGAGTTAAAATTCAACAGAAAAATTGGATAGGTCGTTCAGAAGGAATGGAAGTAGATTTTAAAACAACTTGTAATGATATATTAAGAGTATATACTACGAGACCTGATACTTTGTTTGGTGCAACTTATATGGTTATTTCTCCTGAACATCCGATAATAGAAAGTAAAAAAGGTTTAATTAAAAACTTAACTGCAATATATGACTATAGAGAATTTGCCAGTAAGAAATCTGATTTTGAAAGAACTGAAATGGCAAAAGAGAAAACAGGTGTTATGATTGAAGGTATTAAAGCGATAAATCCTGTAAATGGAAATGAAATATCTATTTGGATTTCTGATTATGTTTTAATGTCTTATGGTACAGGAGCTATAATGGCTGTTCCAGGTCATGATACCAGAGATTGGGAATTTGCAAGAAAATTTAAATTACCGATAGTTGAAGTCGTAAAAGGTGGAAATATAGATAAGGAAGCTTTTACTGATATAGATAATGGTATAATGATAAATTCAGACTTTATAAATAATTTAGAAGTTAAAAAAGCAAAAGATAAAATTTCTAATTGGTTAGAAGAAAAAGCAATTGGTAATAGAAAAGTAAATTATAAACTTAGAGATTGGGTATTTTCTCGTCAAAGGTACTGGGGAGAACCAATTCCTTTGGTATATTGTAAAAAATGTGGTTGGGTAGCTGTACCAGAGAAAGAATTACCTATAATTTTACCTGAAGTTGATAATTATGAACCGACAGATAATGGAGAGTCACCATTGGCAAATATCCATGAGTGGGTTAATACAAAATGTCCAAAATGTGGAGAAGATGGAAAAAGAGAAACAGATACAATGCCACAATGGGCTGGCTCATCCTGGTATTTTTTAAGATATATTGATAATGAAAATGACAAAGAATTAGCCAGTGCTGAGAATTTAGAATATTGGCTACCTATCGATTGGTATAATGGAGGGATGGAACATACAACACTTCATTTGCTTTATTCTAGATTTTGGCATAAATTTTTATTTGATTATGGTATATTAAAACAACCAGAACCCTATGCAAAAAGGACATCACATGGGATGATCTTAGGTGAGAACAATGAAAAAATGTCTAAGTCAAGAGGAAATGTTGTAAATCCTGATGAAGTAGTGGATGAATTTGGTGCAGATACTTTAAGGATGTATGAGATGTTTATTGGAGATTTTGAAAAAAGTGTTCCATGGATAAATAATGGAGTTAAAGGTTGTAGAAGATTTTTAGACAGAGTTTGGAAAATGCAGGGTATTATTTATGAGGGTGAAGATTATTCAAAGGATTTAGAGGTTGCAATGCACAAAACAATTAAAAAAGTTTCAGAAGATTATGACTCTATGAAGTTTAATACAGCAATAGCAACGTTAATGGCTTTGGCAAATACTTTTTATTCCAAGGGAAAAATAAATAAAAAAGAAATTGAGACCTTTTTAATACTTTTAAATCCTGTAGCACCTCATATTACTGAAGAACTTTGGGAAAAATTAGATTTAGGTGAAATGCTAAATAAAAACAATTGGCCAATATGGGATGATGAAAAGACAATAGAAGACATGGTAGAAATAGTTGTTCAGTTAAATGGGAAAGTTAAATATAAAACTAAGATTTCATCAGATTTAGATAGAAAAGCGATGGAAGATACAATTATAAATGAAGAAAAATATAAAAACCTTGTTAAAGATTTTAAAGTTTTGAAAATAATAACTGTACCTGGAAAATTAGTTAATGTAGTAGTAAAAAAATAAAAAATTTAATAAAAAATCTGATAAATAAATTGATTTATCAGATTTTTTATTTGTGTTATAGCAAATTGATCTAATTATTATATTTACAAAATAGTTATGTGATTTTTGATTATGTTTTACCAAAATTTTCACCATCTTTCCTTAATCTATTTTTAAATATTTAATAGATACAGTATAGTTGACACTGTTAACAAATTTTTGTATTAGCCTCAGTACAATTTGCTAACAGATAAATCAACTGTGCTGAGGAGTTAATTAGTTTTAAATTCATAAAAATTCCCCTATAATATAATTTATGTAGTATAATTATACCATATATTTTACAAATTATT